>JBCCLX010000623.1:0-1500 GCA_039026635.1 Pseudomonadota bacterium | reverse complement strand
GGCCGAGGGCCGCGGCCGGCCCGATCGTACCGTCCTCGTCGAGGACCCCTGAGGTGCGCATCTCGGCGATGGCCTCGATGATGCCGGAGCCGCAGATGCCGGTGACGCCGCCCTGGCCGATCTCTTCCTCGAACGCGGGCGCGTCGGACCAATGTTCGCAGCCGATGACGCGGAAGCGGGCGCGGCGGGTCTCGGGGTCGATCTGCACACGCTCGATGGCGCCGGGAGCGGCGCGCTGGCCGGCACTGATCTGTGCGCCTTCGAAGGCGGGGCCGGTGGGCGAGGAGCAGGCGAGCACTTTCTCTGCGTTGCCGAGCAGGATCTCGGCATTGGTGCCCACATCGACGATCAGAGAGAGCGGGGCGAGGGTGTGCGGATGCTCAGAGAGCGCGACGGCGGCGGCATCGGCCCCCACATGTCCCGCGATACAAGGCAGGATGTAGACGCGGGCCGAGGGATGCATGGCGAGACCCAGCTCATGGGCCCAGAGGGTCACGCTCTCGGAGGTGGCGAGCGCGAAGGGGGCGCCGCCAAGCTCGACCGGGTCGATGCCCAGGAGCAGGTGGTGCATGACCGGATTGCCCACCAGCACGGCTTCGAGCACATCGGCTGCGGTGTAGCCCGCTTGGCTGGCCAGCTCCTCGATAAGGCCGGCGATCGCCTCGCGCACGGCCGTCGTCATCTCCGCATCGCCGCCCGGGTTCATCATCGAATAGCTGACGCGGCTCATCAGATCCTCGCCGAAGCGGATCTGCGGGTTCATGGCGCCGGAGGAGGCGAGGACGCTGCCGTCGCGCAGGTTGCAGAGATGGCCTGCGACCGTGGTCGAGCCGATGTCGAAGGCAACGCCGAGGAGGGGGCCGTCGTAGAAGCCGGGCCAGATCTCGACGATGCGCGCCTGGCTGCGCTTATGGCCGAAATGGATGGCGCAGGTGAGCTGCCATTTGCCTTTGCGCAGCACTGGCTGGAGGCGTTGCAGGACGCGCAGGTCGCAGACGACGCCCTCGAGCTGCCATTGGGAGGCGAGCGCATCGAGCAGGCGCTCGAGATCGCCCGAGGGATGGTGCATATCCGGCTCGGTGACCTCGACGAAATAGAGGCGGGTCGAGGGGTCGAGCGTGATATCGCGGACCTCGGCGCGCTTGCGCACGACCTGTTTGTGCACCTGGCTCTCGGGGGGGACGTCGATGACGATGTCGCGTTGGATCGTGGCTTGGCAGCCGAGGCGACGGCCGGATTTGAGACCGCGCTTTTCGTCGTAGCGGGCCTCGACTTTGTTCCAGGGGCTGAGCGCGTCCTCAGCGACGGTGACGCCGTGCTTGGGGAAGGCGCCATAGGCGGGTGCGACCTGGCATTTCGAGCAGATCCCGCGCCCACCGCAGACACTGTCGAGATCGACGCCGAGCTGGCGGGCCGCAGTGAGCACGGGCGTGCCGACGGGGAAGCGGCCGCGCTTGCCCGAGGGCATGAAGATCACGAGCGGATTGGTCGGGGCTTCGG
>JBCCLX010000622.1:0-1502 GCA_039026635.1 Pseudomonadota bacterium | reverse complement strand
CGCAGCACGGCAACAGTCCGCACCGCGCGCTAGGATACGAGGCGCCAGGGCCGGGCAAAGCCGCCGAGGATGCGCTCCAGATCGGCCGGGTCTTCGCCGCCGGGGCCACCCTGTATCCGGATCTCCGCCACGAGACCGAGCTTCTTGTCCTCGACCACCTCGACGCCCGCGCGGATCCCGTTGTCCGACAGCGTCTTCTCATAGATCCGGCGGATGGCGTCCCGTCGTAGATCCGGCTTGAAGATCTTGCCGACAGCCGTCTTCGGCAGCTCACCCATGATCTCGATGTGTTTCGGAACCGCTGCCTTCTCCGCAATTGCACTGCGGGCATGGGTGAAGAGATCGTCGAGCGTCACCGATGCGCCCTCGCAGAGCTCGACATAGACCGCGGGCACTTCGCCCGAGTGGAGATCCGGCTGACCGATGGCGCCGGCGAAGGCCACATCGGGATGCGCGACCATCGCCTCTTCGATCACCGCAGGATCGATGTTGTGGCCCCCCCGGATGATCAGATCCTTGGCGCGGCCCGTGATCCAGACATAGCCGTCGGCATCGATGCGGCCGAGATCGCCCGTGCGCAGCCAGCGCTCCTCCCCCGCGAAGAGCCCTTCGTTTTTGGCCTCTTCGGCATAGCCCGGGAAGACACTGGGGGATTTGACACAGATCTCGCCCACCTCGTCGATCCCGCACTCGCGCTTGATCGCGCCATCGAGCCCGCAATCGAGGATTCTGACATGTGTGTAGGGGATCGGCAGACCGACCGAGCCGATCTTGCGCGCGCCATGGGGCGGGTTGATGGCGACGAGGCATGTGGCCTCTGTCATCCCATAGCCCTCGAGGATCTTCACCCCTGTCGCCTCTTCGAAACGACGGAAAAGCTCCTGGGGCAGGGGGGCCGAGCCGCAGAGCGCGTATTTCAGCGAGCTGACATCATGTTTGATGTCGCGCTGCATGAGCGCGGAGGCGGCCGTCGGCACCATGACCATGAAGGACACGCCCCAGCGCTCGATCAGCGCCCAGAAATTGTCCATCACACCGTCGCCGCGAAAGCCGGCTGGCGTTGGCATCACCATGTGGGCGCCGGCTGCGATCACGCTCATCAGCACCGGGTATGCGGCGAGCACGTGGAAGAGGGGCAGGGGGCAAAGCAGCACATCCGTCTCGTCGATCAGCCCGCGCGCCGGCACGATCCCATTGTAGATCATGCCGCCTTGCGTGTGCTGCGCGATCTTTGGACTGCCGGTCGTGCCGCCGGTGTGGAAGGTGGCGGCGATCCGGTCGGGATCCTGATTGGCCTGGAAGCTCAACGTCGTTGGCTCGGCTGATCGGCTCGCGAATTCAACGATCTGAGCCCTGTGCTGGATCTCGACCTTCGGGCGCAGCAAGGGCACGAGCCAGGAGAGGGGTGGTGACAGGTAACGCTTGAGATCGACCTCGAAGACGACCGTCACCTCCGGCACGTCGGCGAGGGCGGCATGCACTTTCTGGGCGATGTCGATCTT
>JBCCLX010000621.1:0-1507 GCA_039026635.1 Pseudomonadota bacterium | reverse complement strand
TCTGGCGCGCGACGACCGGGCGCTGGTAGCGCGGCTACTGCGGCACCGATTTGAAGCGGCCCGAGCCGCCGACGGATTTGAACCGACCAGCCCGGCTCTCCGAGGGCTCGCCCACGCGGCGCACGACGCGCTGACCTGGCTTCGGCGGCTCGAAATCGAAGCCTTCGAACCAGTCGAGCGCGGCCGGCACGAAGCGGCTGGGGAAGCTATGGCCGCCATTGTGCACGAGGTAATCGAGCGCGCCGTCGCGACAGTCGCGCCATTGGCGGCGCTGAAACCCCTGCCAGCCAACGACGGGGGCGGCATCGAAGGGCTCACAGCCGTTGGTGCGCGCGAGGAGTTCGAGACCCTCGACCGGATTTGCGGAATCGATGCGCCCGTTGGGGCGGCTGCGCTCGGCCTCGAAGGGCACGACGGTATCGAGCCGGCCATGTGCCTGCATGAACTTGACCGGCGCGCGGCAACCCGTCGGCCAGGGCCCGCCCCAGCTACCGGCGTGGACTGCATAGGCCGAGGCGAGGCCCGGGTCCTTGCAGGCGATCTCCCAGATCAGGAACCCACCATCGGACTGGCCGACCAAAAGGACGCGCCGGCGATCGACGCGGAACTCGCGCTCGGCATGGTCAAGCACCGCGCGCAGAAACCCGATGTCGTCGCGGGGATGATCCTCGCGCGCGCTGAGCGACCAGCCCGTATCGCGCCCGGAGACATAATTGACGACCGCGAGCGCGCGGGGGACCAGCAGGACATAGCCGCGGTCCACCACGCTTTGGCGCATGTAGCCGGAATTGTAGATATCGTCAGCCTGACCCGTGGAGCCGTGCAGATAGACCAGGACAGGGAAGGGACCGGGGCCGGCGGGCTTAAGCGCCCGATACTCGCCCTGCTGGATGTAGCAGGGCGTGTCGCCACCCGAGATATCACAGGGGTTGAAATCGTCCTGCGCCTGCGCTGGCAAGCCTGTCAGCAAACAAAGCGCGGCCAGCGCGCGAACAATCGGTCTCACGATCCACCTCTTTGCTCCCAGCCCGGTGATGGTGCCATGAAGCGGGGAGAGCGAAAAGGGGTGGTCGGATCGGCGCTTAGCGGCGGCGCAGAACCGTGACGGTGCTCTGCAGCTCGAGCTCGGGCAGGTGCTCGCCGTATTCCGAGAACAAAAGCTCGGCATAGCCGCAATCCGTCAGCTCCATGATCCGCCCTGCGATCCGACCGTCAGCGGCTGCGTGATCATTGGCCGAGAAGACGAGGCAGCCGCCCGAGGGCAGGACCCGCAGCATTTCGTCGATCACGGTCATGGGCATCAGCTCCGGTGCGATCACGCCGATGGCGGCGGCGTTGGCGAAGCTTTCATCGGCAAAGGGCAGGGGGCCTGAGAGGTCGAGGGGGGCGAGGCTGCGGTAGGCTTTCTTCTGTTCGGCAAGCGCCAGCATCTCGTCGGAGAGATCGAAGCCGTCAATCGTGCTGAACCCCGCCGCGGTGAGGGCGACGCCCGAGAGCCCTGTGCCAC
>JBCCLX010000620.1:0-1510 GCA_039026635.1 Pseudomonadota bacterium | reverse complement strand
CCTTGGAGCACCCGGTCGATCGGGCCTTTGCTGCCGTGGTTCAGCGTCATCGCATCCCGATCGATATCCCGGCGGCCCTGATCGAGGGGCTGGCTTGGGACGAGCAGGGGCGGCAGTTTGAGACCTTGCGCGATGTGGAGGATTATTCGGCCCGCGTTGCCGCGACGGTCGGCGTGATGATGACGCTGATCATGGGTGAGCGGCGGCCTGCCGTGCTTGCCCGTGCCACCGATCTCGGCACCGCGATGCAGCTCTCCAACATCGCGCGCGATGTGGGCGAGGATGCGCGGGCGGGGCGGATCTATCTGCCGCGGGGCTGGCTCAGGGCGGAGGGGATCGAGCCCGAAGCGCTGCTGGCAGCACCCGTCTTCACCCCCGCCCTCGGCCGGGTGACGGCGCGGCTGCTCGAACATGCGGAGACGCTCTATGCCCGCGCATTGCCGGGCATCAAGGCTCTGCCGCGGGACTGTCGCGTGGGCATCGCTGCGGCGCGGCTGCTCTACCGCGGTATCGGGCGCGAAGTGGCGGCGCGTGGCTTCGACAATGTCTCTTCCCGCGCCGTGGTGCCGGGTGGGACGAAGGCGCAGCTTCTGACCCGCGCAGCGGCGGCGGGCATCCCCAACCTTGCACCGCGCGCGGTCGAGGCAGATGGCATCGCGTCGCTGGCCGCCAATGCCTTCCTGATCGATGCCGTGATCGCGGCCGATCGGATGGCGCCCGGGCACTCCGGCATCGACGACCGGGTGAGCCGCGCTCTCGATATCTTCGTGACCGCCAGCCTCAACATCAGCGGCGCCGGGCGCCGGGGCTGAGCCGAAACGGCTGAGCCGAAGGGTGTGAGCGGAGAGGTCTGGCCCAAAAGCTCTGGCCCAAAAGGTCTGGGCCTCAGACGATCTCCCAGTAGCCGGGCGCTGTCTCTGTCAGGAACTCGATCTCCGGGCTGCCGGCGCGGTTCTCCGGGCTTGTGGCCATGAAGTAAACGAGCGTCCCGCGATCGAGACCGGCGGCCATTTCGCCCAACCAATAGTCGCGGCCGCTCGGGTCCGCTGCGCGTCCCAGGATGTTGGAATAGAGCTGGTCCAAGAGGGCCGTATCGTCGAGATAGCCGGGCGCTGTCTCATCCAAGGCATCGCCATAAGCGGCGCGGAACTCATCGCTGGCGAGGAAGCTGCGCGCGGCCTCCTCCATCGTCACGCCCTGCTCGATCTGGTCGATCCAGAAGTTCAGCCCCTCCCAATCGAAGACGCCGTCACGGTCCAGGGCCGCGTTGTAGAGAAGCGCGACCTCGCCGACATAGAGGCTCGGCGTCAGCAGATCATTGCCCTCAATCCAGGACTGCACGACCGTGTAGGTGGCTTCGTCGAGGAGGGCAGCACCTTGGCCGAAGGGGCTGTCGTCAAATGGCCCTACCGCATAGACGGCGATGGCCGTGTCCCGCCCGCCTTCGCTCATCCACACCGGGCTGCCGCTGCTGCCAGGGAACACCTGGTTCGACGTGAAGTTGATGATG
>JBCCLX010000619.1:0-1551 GCA_039026635.1 Pseudomonadota bacterium | reverse complement strand
CGACGACCAAGCGGCCGTCCAGCAGCGTCTGCTCGACGCCGATATCCCATTGGAACGTGCGCTCGGGCGTTAGCTCCGGATTGCCGAGGAAGAAATCGGGCGAGAAGCCGAACTGCTCGAAGAAGCTCGGGTTGGTGACACCGCGACCGGCGGAGCCATGCAGCCGCGTCCCCGTCTGCGCGATCTGATATGAGCCCGAGACGGCGAAAGTGAGGGCATCTTCGAACTCATCGTTGAAGTCGTTGCGCACACTCGCCTGGAGCGCGGCCGGGCCATAGGCGATCCGGTATTCCCCGCCGAGGCCGAAGAGCGTGCGGCTCTGGTCAAAGCCGGAGCTCGCCTCGTTCAGCTCCTCTTCGAACTCGAAAAGCCCGGTGACGAGATGCTCGAGGTCGCCGGTGTCGAAGGCGTAGCTCGCCTGATAGCCCGCCTTGAAGCGCTGGCTCTCGGTGCCGAAGGTCAGCGCATCGTTCTCTAGGCTGTCGGCGGTGTTGTAGGTGTAGCCGAAGCGCAGCTCGTGCACGAGCGCGTCATCCAACATCTCGTAGCGGGCAAAGACGCCGACGGCGATATCCGTGGCGTCGTTGATCTCATCGCTGTCGACCACGAGCCCCGTGGTCTCATCGGCGGGGAAGGGAAACAGCTGATCGTCGAAGGCGGACTCGCGATCGACGACGAAGACATTCGCGCCAAGCGTCAGATCCTGGGTGGCGTCCCAGTTGGCCCGGCCCGTGATGGTCACATTGCGGTCGCCATCCATCTCGCCGTCGCGGTCATCGCTGCCTGTGGCGACGTTGAAGCCATCCGTGCGGCGCAGGCGCACGCCCAAGGCACCATCCCAGCTCTCGCCACCGCCTGCGGCATTGGCGCTGAGGAGCACGGTCCCGTCTGAGCCGCCCTCGATGCCACCGCCATAGGAGAACGCGCCCCGCTCACCCCGACGGGTGATGATCGAGATCACGCCGGCGGCCGCGTTGGAGCCGAAGAGCGCCGATTGCGGCCCGCGCAGGACCTCGATCCGCTCGATCTCGGAGACGATCAGGCTGCCGAAATCCACCTCGCCGTTCCCGGCGGGCGCGATCTCCATGCCATCGACGAGGACCAGGACCTGATTGCCCTCGGCGCCGCGCACGCGGATCTGTGTCAGCCCGCCGAAACTGCCCGTCCGGCTCACGGCGAGGCCTGGCACTTGGCGCAGCGCATCGGCGATGTAGCGCGTCCCCTGCGCCTCCAGCTGCTCACCGGTGATGACCGTGAAGGCCCGTCCGGTCTGATCGGCCTCGATGGGCGTGCGCCCGCCCGTGATCAGCACTTCTCCCAGTTCCTCAGGCCCCTGCGCCCAGGCTGTTCCCCAAGCGGCCGCAAAGCCGCCGGCAAGCAAGATCGCTCGCATACACTTTCCCCTTCTCGCAGCCGGCTCACGCCGTGCTGGATGACGAAACCAGCTGATCGAAGGGAAGAGGCGCAGCACCCCCCACCCGCCGACAGCGATGACGGTTCACCGCTGCGGACAGGCCGCTCCGCCGGCGCGCCCCGCACCGCGGAAGGGTG
>JBCCLX010000618.1:0-1566 GCA_039026635.1 Pseudomonadota bacterium | reverse complement strand
GTTGTGCAAGACCCGGCCGATGTGGCGCGCTTCCATGGGGGCATCGGCCTCGCCCGTGACAAGGACCGCACGAAGGCCGTCCGTGTCGCCGCCGGCATCTCGGCCGCGCAGGCGGGCGTCTCGCTCGGCTGCACGATGCTCTGGGACGCGGCAAGCCCCACCTTCTTCGACGCGCTGCGTCGCTTCTGCGCGGCCCGCGACGGGATGCTGCCCAAGGCCGCACGCCCCCAAGGCCCCGCAAGCTGAACCATCGGCCTCCCGGTCAGTACGGCCGGCTGCGGCACGATCAGGCCGCGTCCCGGCCCTTCTGCCGGGCGCTGAGCTCCGCAAAGACCTGCTCCTGGACCGCCACCCAGGCCTCGATGTCGAACCCTCGACCCCGGTGGCGAAGCGCCGCCATCCGGGTCCGCCGCTCAGGCGCACCCATATCGAGGGCAGCCTCGATGGCCTGATCCATCGACACCTCTGAGAACGGGTTGGTCACCACGGCCTCGCCCATGGTCACCGCCGTCCCGGCAAACTCAGAGAGCACCAGCACCCCATCCCCATCGCTGCGCGCGGCCACGAACTCCGCAGCCACCAGATTGAGCCCATCGGCCAGCGGCGTGATCCACGCGATATCGGCAGCGCGGTAATGGGCGATCAGCGTGCTTAGGGGCAGCGCGTTCGAGATCAGGGAGACGGGCTGCCAGTCCGGGCTTCCATAGGCCTCGTTGATCTCTGCGACCTGGCCCTCGATCGCCGCCTGCACCGCGCGATAGCCGGCCATGTTGCGATGGGCGCTCACGCTGACCAGCATCAGAGCAACTTTCCCCCGGAGCGATGGCCGCCGGGCGAGGAGGCGCGCATAGGCCCCGAGCAGCGCGACACCGCCCTTCGTGTAGTCGGTGCGCCCCACCCCGATAATCAGGCGTCGCCCACCAAAGGCGCGCCGGATGGTGGCCGCCTCGGCCTGCGTCGCCTCAGAACCGGCTATCGCCTCGATCTGCGCCACGTCCACGCCGACCGGCCAGGCGGTGATCGGCAGGCGCCGCCCGTCATGCTCAATGGCCGTCACGGTGCTGGGCTCGGAAAGCGCTTGGCCCCGGGGCGAGAGCTCGGCCGGCGTCGCACGCTCACCCACCACCCGAACATCGAATGCGGCCTGTGCGGCGGCCAGGAAGTTGGCGGCATAGCGGGGGATGTGAAAGCCGAGGGTGTCGCAATCGAGCAGGCTGCGCAGGATCTCTCGCCGCCAGGGCAGGACGTTGAAGATCTCTGCCGCCGGGAAGGGCGTGTGGTGGAAGAAAGCGATCTTGGCGCCTGGGCGCAGCTCGCGGACATAGCGGGGCACAAGCCAGAGATTGTAGTCATGCACCCAGATCACGCCTTCAGGCGCGGCCGCTGCGACGGCGGCTTCCGCAAAGGCGCGGTTCACGGCCCGGAAGGTCGCCCAGTCGGCCGCAGCACCGTTGTAGCGGTCCCGAAAGCCATGGAGGATCGGCCAAAGCGCCTCCTTTGAGGTGATGTGGTAGAAGCTCTGCACCTGCTCGGGCGCGAGCGGCAAGCGCCAGAGATCATAGCCGC
>JBCCLX010000617.1:0-1606 GCA_039026635.1 Pseudomonadota bacterium | reverse complement strand
GCTCAGGGGAGCAAGTGACGCGCCGGCCGGATGATGGAACAGCCAAAGAGACCTGATATGACCGAGACGACTTCCCCCGCCGCAGCGGACAGCGCGCGCGTCAAGATTTTCGACACCACACTGCGGGACGGCGAGCAAAGCCCCGGCGCCTCGATGACGCTGCGCGAAAAGCGCGAGATCGCCCAGATCCTCGATGAGATGGGCGTCGATATCATCGAAGCGGGCTTCCCAATCGCATCCGAGGGCGATTTCGAGGCCGTGAGCGAGATCGCCAAGGCCGCTCAGAACGCCACGATCGCCGGGCTCTCCCGGGCGAACTTCGGCGATATCGACCGCTGCTGGGCGGCCGTGAGCCATGCCAAAAAGCCGCGCATCCACACCTTCATCGGCACCTCGCCGCTGCACCGCCAGTTCCAGCTCTCAATGGAGAAGGAGCAGGTGCTGGAGAAGATCGACGCCACCGTGCGCCATGCCCGCGGCCTCTGCGACGATGTCCAGTGGTCGCCCATGGATGCAACGCGGACCGAGCGCGATTACCTCGCCGAGACTGTGCGCACCGCCATCGCTGCCGGCGCCACCACGATCAATATCCCCGATACCGTGGGCTACACGGCGCCGCGAGAGAGCGCGGATATCATCCGCTTCCTGGTTGAGGCCGTGCCCGAGCTCGCCGGCTGCACGATCTCGACCCATTGCCACAACGACCTCGGCATGGCGACGGCCAATGCGCTCGCCGCCGTGGAAGCCGGTGCCCGCCAGATCGAATGCACGATCAACGGCCTCGGCGAGCGGGCGGGCAATACGGCGCTGGAAGAGGTCGTCATGGCCCTCCGCGTCCGAGGGGACATCATGCCCTTCGCCACCGGCATCGACACGACCCGCATCATGGCCGCCTCCCGCATGGTTGCCGCCGTCTCGGGTTTTCCGGTCCAGTACAACAAGGCGATCGTCGGCAAGAACGCCTTCGCCCATGAGAGCGGGATCCATCAGGACGGCGTGCTGAAGAACGCCGAGACCTTCGAGATCATGAAGCCCGAGGATGTGGGCCTGAACGCCACCAATCTGGTGATGGGCAAGCATTCGGGCCGCCATGCCTTCCGGACTAAGCTGGAGGAACTGGGCGTCTCACTCGGCGACAATGCGATCCAGGAGGCATTCGTGCGGTTCAAGGCGTTGGCCGACCGCAAGAAGGAGGTCTACGACGACGACATCCTAGCGCTCGTCACCGAGACCCAGGCCGATGGCGCGGCCGAGGTCGTGAAGCTCAAGTTCCTGCGCGTGATCTGCGGCACCGAGGCGCCCCAATCGGCCGATGTGATCCTCGAGATCGACGGTGAGGAGAAGCGCTATACCGCCAAGGGCGACGGCCCCAACGATGCGGCGTTCAAAGCGGTCTCCGCGCTCGTACCTCACACGGCCCAGCTTGCGCTCTATCAGGTCAGCGCGGTGACCGAAGGCTCGGATGCGCAAGCGACCGTGAGCGTGCGCCTCGAGGAAGACGGCAAGATCGCGACGGGGCAGAGCTCCGACACCGACACCGTCGTGGCGAGCTGCCGGGCCTATGTCCACGCGCTCAACAAGCTGATCATCCGCCGCCGCAAGACCG
>JBCCLX010000616.1:0-1606 GCA_039026635.1 Pseudomonadota bacterium | reverse complement strand
GCTCCACCGCGTCGAAGCCCGCCGCACCGGCCGCACGCACCGCATCGGGCAGCGGTGGAGCTGCACTGGCCCTATGACGTGCCGATCCCCGCGCTGAAGGCCGCCCTCGATGAGACCGGGCTGCCCGTCATCGGCCTGAACACGCCACGCGGCGATGTGGCGGCAGGGGAGAACGGGCTCGCGGCGCTGCCGGGGCGGGAGGCGGAGGCCGCGGCGGCTCTGGACCAGGCGCTCACGTACGGTGCCGCCATCGGCGCGCGTGCCGTCCATGTGATGGCCGGTTTCGCGCAAGGACCCGAGGCAGAAGCCTGCTTCCTCGCCAATCTCGCGCGCGGGGCCGACGCGGCGGCCGCTCATGGCATGACGCTGCTGATCGAACCGTTGAACGCGCGCGATGTGCCCGGCTACTTCCTCAGCACTGCAACCCAGGCTGAGGCCCTGCTCACACGGCTCGGTTCGCCCCATGTCCGCATGATGTTCGACTGCTACCACCTCCAGATCATGGGCGGGGACCTGACGCGTCTTTTCGAGCGCCTGGGTCCACTCGTTGGTCATATCCAATTTGCCGGTGTGCCCGATCGGGCCGAGCCGGATCGCGGTGAGATCGCCTATGATCGGCTCCTGCCCGTGCTCGCAGCGGCGGGACATGCGGGCCCCTTCGGTGCCGAGTACCGGCCCAAGGGGCGGACCGAGGACGGGCTTGCCTGGATGCGTGCGTTCCGGCCGCGGATGTGACAAGCGCATCGGGCTGGGCCGGCGGCGTGGCCCCCCCCCGCCTGACGCCGCCTTGGCCAACACTTAAAGAGGGAGACTATCGATGCAGGCCGACCGCTTCCCCCGCGCCCTTGCCACCGCTCTCGCCGCGCTCTTGTTTGCCAGCCCTCTGCCTGTCTCGGCCAGCGAGGCCGCAGCCTCGGGCGGAGCGGAGGTGGAGGCTGAGGCTGGGGGCGATGAAACCGGTGTGAGCGACGCCGCGCTCATGACCCTCGCTCGTGAGCCTTTCCAGGGTGATCTGGATGGGATCGTCAATCGTGGCTTCTTGCGGATCGGCACAGTCCACAGCCCCATCCTCCTCAGCTACGATGGCGCCGAGCAGACAGGCATGGCCGTCGATTTGGCAGAGGAGCTCGAGAAGCACCTGCGCCAGACCATCGGCAAGCCTGCCGCCACCCTCAACGTCGTGCTCCTGCCGCTGACGCGGGACGCTCTGATCCCCGCGTTGCTCGACGGGCGCGTCGATATGCTTGCCGCCAATCTGACCGTCACGCCAGCGCGGGCGGAGCGTATCGCTTTCACCGATCCGATGCTGACGGAGGTGAGCGAAGTGGTGGTGACGGGGCCGGGTTTGGGGCCCGTGTCGGATCTCGAGGCGCTTGTGCCGCAAGGCGTGGCGCTGCGCCCCACGAGCAGCTATGCGAGCAGCCTCGAAGCGCTGAACGCCGCCCGCGAGGCCGAGGGCAAGCCGCTCATCCCGCTAAAACCCCTGGACGAACGGCTGGAGGATCACGACGCGATCGAGCTCGTGATCGACGGGGCAGCGGCGGCGACGGTGGTCGACAGCCATAAGGCGACCCTCTGGGCGGAGGTCTTTCCGGAGGCCCATGTG
>JBCCLX010000615.1:0-1606 GCA_039026635.1 Pseudomonadota bacterium | reverse complement strand
CCTCGAGCTCGGGATCGCTCTCGATAATCGCCGAGAGGCTCTGCCGGACCACAGCGCTGTCATCGACGATCAGGACGCGATAGGGCGGTGGCATCGCTTATGTTCTCCGATAGATAGCCGCACCGACTTGCTCGAGGCCTGCGACCTCCCTGCCGAAGCTCTCCGAATGGCCGGTCAGGAGGAAACCGCCGGGGCGCAGCCGTCGCGCGACGGCGGCGGCCACGGCCAGACGGTCGGCAGGCGAGAAGTAGATGAGGACATTGCGCAGAAAGGCGATGTCGGCGCTGAAGCTCGATGTCTCGTCCAGGCGCAGCAAGTTCGCTTGCAAGAAGCGCACGCGTTGGCGCAGCTCTGGGACGATGCGATAAAGCTCCCCATCGCCGCGTCCGACCCGATCGGCCCGCCTGCGCAGGAGAAAGCGGCGCCGGCGATCATCGGAGATCCCAGCAATCTCCTCCTCAGTGAAAACGCCACTGGCAGCCCGTCGGAGAATGGCGCTGGAGATGTCAGTCCCGATCGCCTCCCAGGGAAGCCCACGACCGGCGTGCCGGAAATCCTCGATCACCATGGCGGCGGACCAAATCTCCGCCCCCGTCGAACAGGCGGCGGACCAGAGCACGAGGGGGCGTGATTGAGAGCCCATCTCCTCCACCAGCATCGGGAGCCCTTTTTCGGCCATCCAAGTGTAGTGGCGGGCCTCCCGGAAGAAGCTGGTCGTATGGATTGCCAGCGCCTCGACAAAGCGCTGGCGTTCCTCCTCGGCGCCCGGATCGCGCAACAGCGAGACGTAAGCCTGGAAATCGGCGCAGTCCGTCTCCCGCAGGCGCGGCGTCAGGCGCAGCTGCAAAAAGTCGATCTTGTCCGCCGCGAAGGACACGCCGCCTGCCTCATGGGCAAGCCGCAGCAGCGCCTCGAGCTCGGTCTGTCCGATCGACGGCACGCTCAACGCTGGCGCCATAGCCATAGGCCTTGCGTCCCGACGCTGGGCCGCAACGGTTTGCGCCCCCATGCGCCGGCCGCCGGCACCCAGCGCAACCGACCCCGCAGCACCCCGTCTCACGAGAAGTCGAACGGATCAGCCGACATGTCCGAGAAGGCACGCTCGATATCGATCAGGATCACCACCCCGTCGCCGATCCGCGTGATCCCGGTCACCAGTTCCGCATCGGCCGCAGCACTTGGCGGCGGCTCGATGGCACTCTCGCTGATCTCGACCACATCGAGCACCCGGTCGGCGAGCACTGTCACCGGGCGGCGTTCGCTGCCAAGTTCGAGCACGACCATGCGCCGGCTTTCCGCATCCGCCTCGGACATGAGGCCGAGCGGACCGGCGAGATCGACGAGGGTGATGCTCTCGCCATCGAGATCGATTAGGCCTTCGATGCCGTGTGGCGCCCGTGGCAGCACGGCGACCGGCAGCGGCTCCAGGATGCGGCGCACACAGGCCACTCTGATGCCGAAGATTTGCGGGCCCACTTGCAGGGTCAGGTAGCTCATCGCGGCGCCGCTCGCCAGCACTGCGCGCTCCGTGTTGCGGGCCCTCTCGGCCTCGCCAGCAACTGCGATCATGTCGCCTCCTTCAGGACCCGGCTCTTGGACCCCAGGG
>JBCCLX010000614.1:0-1610 GCA_039026635.1 Pseudomonadota bacterium | reverse complement strand
CTGGTCGAGCCCTATACCTTCGAGGGTTATGCAGCCGTGGGCTTCTTCGGTCTCTGCGCGCTCGTCATGTATGCCAAGGAGCTGATGCGCGAGCGGTTTCGCCTGGAGCTGAGCGAGGAGGGGTTCACGGCCCATCACCCGCTCAGCGCGTCCACCCATAAGTGGCAGGACGTCGAGGCTTTCGCTGTCTGGCGGCACCGTGGTGTCAGCACGGTGGGATGGCGCCTCCGGCATAGCAGTGGCGGGCTCAACCGCGCGGTGAGCAACCTCGATGGCACGCTGCCCTCGCTCTATGGCAAGACGCCCGACGAACTGGCGGCCTTCCTCGAAGAGCGCCGCCGCGCTGCGGCCGCCTGAGGGCTGGATCGCGGCCGAAAGAGCCCTCACCCGCTTGGACCACGCTCACCGACGCGTTACATGGCAGTCCGCGGCGGCAGCGCTCGACCGTCTTCTCGCCCGCCCGATCCAGAGCGGCGCGACGATCCCGACCGAGGAGAACACCCCATGGCTTTCACGCTACCCGATCTTCCCTATGCGCATGATGCGCTCGCTGGTCACGGCATGAGCGCCGAGACCTTCGAGTATCACCACGACATCCACCACAAGGCCTATGTCGATAACGGCAACAAGCTGATCGACGGCACCGAATGGGCCGACAAGAGCCTGGAGGAGATCGTCACGGGCACCTATCAGGCGGGCGCCGTCGCCCAGTCGGGCATCTTCAACAACGCGTCGCAGCATTGGAACCACATGCAGTTCTGGGAAATGATGGGTCCCCAGGAGGGCATGCCGGGCGCGCTCGAGACGCGTCTGACTGGGGCCTTCGGATCGGTCGACGAGTTCAAATCGCAATTCGCCGCCGCGGGTGCCGGTCAGTTCGGCTCGGGCTGGTGCTGGCTTGTGAAGGATGGGGATGGCGCGCTTAAGGTCACCAAGACGGAGAACGGCGTGAACCCGCTCTGCTTCGGCCAGACAGCACTGCTCGGCTGCGACGTGTGGGAGCACAGCTACTACATCGACTTCCGTAACAAGCGCCCGGCCTATCTCGCCAACTTCCTCGACAAGCTGGTGAACTGGGAAAATGTGACGGCGCGCCTCGAAGCCGCCGGCGGCTGAGCCGCTCTCGAGGGGGCCACGGCCCCCTCGCTATACGCCCTTGCTATGCCCCCAGCGCGCGGGCGAGCCGATCGAGGGCCGCGTCGGGGGTGGGTTCGAGGACCAGATCGCCTTGCAGCGACGGTCCCGCAAAGCCCTGCTCCGTGAAATGGCGGATCAGCGCCTCGAACGGGCGCCAATAGCCATCGAGATCGAGCAGTACGACCGGTTTGTCGGTGATACCGAGCTGGCGCCAGGTGAGCATTTCCACAAGCTCGTCCAGCGTGCCGGCGCCGCCTGGAAGGGCCAGCACGGCGTCCGCGTTCTCCAGCATCAGCTTCTTGCGCTCATGCATGGTCTCGGTGACCACGGTCGCTGTCAGATCCCGCTTAGCGACCTCCATGGCGACCAATCGGCGCGGGATGAAGCCCATCACAGGCGCCCCTGCCGTGAGCGCTGCCCGCGCCACCGCGCCCATCAGCCCATTGTCCCCCGCACCATAGACCAGCCCCCAG
>JBCCLX010000613.1:0-1635 GCA_039026635.1 Pseudomonadota bacterium | reverse complement strand
TGCGGGGCCCGTGCACGGAGGGCGGCTGATGCGTCTCCTCGGCGCCAAGGCGCTTTTCGTGCCTCGCCATCCCGGCGCTCTCTGCGCCATGGGCCTGCTGGCCGCGGATCTGAGGAGCGATCACGTCGCCACCCGCCTCCAACGCGCCGGGGCCTGGGATCTTGCCGCCATGGCTGAGGGTTTCGCGACGCTGGAGGCGGAGGCGACGGCTCGGCTCGGCGCCAACGGCGTGCCGCCCGACCGCCAGCGGCTGACCCGGCTCGCCGACATGCGCTACCACGGCCAGGGCGTGGAACTGCCCGTGCCCTTCCCGCCAGGCGCCGTCAACGCCGCTGCGGCTGCCCGTGCGACCGTCGGTTTCCATGCGCTGCACGACCGCCTCTACACCTTCTCGGACCCCAGCGCGCCCGTGGAGATCGTCAACCTGCGCGTGACCGCCGAAGGGCTGACAGACCATGTCGCGCCCCCGCCCTTGGCCGATGCCGAGGCACCGGCCGCACCCGAGGGCGAGCGGCTCGCCGCACCCGAGGGCGCCACGCTCTCCCCTGTGCCCTGTTACGGCCGCGAAGCCCTGCTCGCAGGCCACAGGATCGCCGGGCCCGCGATCATCGATCAGCTCGACGCGACGACCGTCGTGCTCGCAGGGCAGGAGGCGCGGGTCGAGCGCCATGGCGGCCTGATCCTGGAGGAGGTGCGATGACAGAGGCCGCCGAGCGCATTGCCCATGAGCTCGTCAAAGGCGGGCTGAACGCGGCGCGCCGCGAGATGGAGGCCCTCGTCGCCCGCACGGCCATGTCGCCCTTCATCCGCGAGAAGAAGGACTTCTACACCGCGTTCCTCACCCGTTCGGGCGAGATCGTCGCCTCCACGAGCCTGACGCTCGCCACCAATCTCGTTGACGCCGTGCTCGAGATCTATCCGGCCGAGACCATGGCCGACGGGGATCTCTATTGGTTCAACGACCCCTATGCCTCCAAGGGCGCGGTCTCGCATCTGCCCGACATGGTGTTCATCGCGCCGGTCTTCGCCGAGGGCCGGCTGATCGCCTTCGCCGAGGCCTGGGGCCATCTTTGGGACATCGGCGGGACCGTGCCTGGCTCGATCAGTCCGGCGGCGACCTCGGCGTTTCAGGAGGGGGTCATGATCCCGCCCGTGCGTATCGAGCGGGCCGAGGAGCGCAACAAGGAAGTCTGGCGCATCTTTACCCGTAACACGCGCTACCCTGCGCTGCTGGCAGGTGATCTCGAGGCGCTGATGGCCGCCTGCCGGCTCGGCAAGCGACGCCTCGAGGAGATCGCGGCGCGCCAGGGGGCGGCTGTCGTCGAAGCCGCCTTCGAGACTATGATCCGCCAGACCGAAAGCGCTGTGCGCCGCGCCGTGGCCGAGCGCATTCCCGAGGGCCGCTTCGCCTTTCGCGACCGAATCGACAGCGATGCCGTGACCGACCGGGACTATTTCGTCGATCTCGCCATCGAGCACCGTGACGGCCGGCTAACGCTCGATTTCTCGGAGACCGACCAGCAGGCCACGGGGCCCATCAACTTCCTGATGGATGCGAGCGTGCCGAAGACGATGCTCGGGCTCGCGCTGACCATGGACGATCCGGCCGTCGGCATGAACGCGGGCTTCTCGCGC
>JBCCLX010000612.1:0-1641 GCA_039026635.1 Pseudomonadota bacterium | reverse complement strand
GCCGCAGAACCCCTATGACCTCGCGCAGGTCTCGATCTTCGACAGCAAGATGCCGCCGGGCTCCGAGGCTTTCGATGGCTACACCATGTGGCTCGGCTCCGATGGGGCAGGACGCGATCTGTTCTCGGCCATCCTTTATGGCCTGCGGATCAGCCTCGCCGTCGGCGTCACCTCGGGCTTCATCGCGCTCGGGATCGGCATGGCGGTGGGGCTGGTGGCGGCCTATGCGGGCGGGCGGACCGAGACGCTGATCATGCGGGTGGTGGATCTGCAGCTCTCCTTTCCGGCCGTGCTCGTGGCGCTCATGCTGGTCGCGATCCTGGGGCAGGGGGTCGACAAGATCATCCTGGCGCTGGTGGTCGCCCAATGGGCCTATTACGCGCGCACGGTGCGCGGCTCGGCGCTCTCGGAGCGGTCGAAGGAGTATGTGGAGGCGGCCACCTGCCTCGGCCTCTCCCACGGGCGCATCCTGTTCCGCCACATCCTGCCCAACTGCCTCGCGCCGCTGATCGTGGTGGCGACCGTGCAGACGGCGAGCGCCATCAGTCTGGAGGCGACGCTCTCCTTCCTCGGCGTCGGCCTGCCGCAGACGGAGCCCTCGCTCGGCGTCCTGATCTCGAATGGGTTCGAATACATGCTCTCGGGGCGCTATTGGATTTCGATCTTTCCCGGCCTCGCGCTGTTGGCCACCATCGTCGCGATCAACCTCGTGGGCGACCGCCTGCGCGACGTGTTGAACCCGAGGCTGAACCGATGAACGGGAGCACTGTGCCGATCCTCGAAGTCGAGGGCTTGGAGACGCAGTTCCTGATGCGGGCCGGCACGGCGAAGGCCGTCGATGGGGTAAGCTTTCAGATCGGACGGGGCGAAGTGCTCGGGATCGTCGGCGAGAGCGGGTCGGGCAAATCGGTGACCGGGTTCTCGGTGCTCGGCCTCGTGGATCCGCCCGGTGAGATCGCGGGCGGGTCCGTGCGCTTCCGCGGCGAGGAGCTTGTGGGCGCGGCGCCAGAGCGGCTGCGCGCGCTCCGCGGCAACCGGATCGCGATGATCTTTCAAGACCCCATGATGACGTTGAACCCGGTGCTGCGGGTCGACACGCAGATGATCGAGGCGGTGCTAGCGCATAAGGACGTTCCCCGTGCCGAGGCCCGCGAGCGCGCCCGCGATGCCTTGGCCCGGACGGGGATCCCGTCGCCGGACGAGCGGCTTACTGCCTATCCCCATCAGCTCTCGGGCGGCATGCGCCAGCGCGTGGCCATCGCCATCGCGTTTCTGAACGAGCCGGATCTGATCATTGCGGACGAGCCCACCACGGCGCTCGATGTGACGATCCAGGCGCAGATCTTGGCGGAGGCGCAGACGCTTTGTCGCGAGGCGGGCACGGCGCTCATCTGGATCACCCATGATCTGGCTGTCGTGGCCGGCCTCGCGGATCGGATCGCGGTGATGTATGCGGGGCGGATCGTGGAGCAGGGGCCGACGGATGATGTGATCGACCGACCGCTCCATCCCTACACCGTCGGGCTTCTCGGCTCGGTGCCCTCTGCAGGCCGGCGCGGGGAACCGCTGACCCAGATCCCAGGCATGACGCCGGATCTCACGAAACTGCCGCCGGGCTGCGCCTTCCGCGCCCGCTGTCCG
>JBCCLX010000611.1:0-1646 GCA_039026635.1 Pseudomonadota bacterium | reverse complement strand
GAGGCGACGAGCGCGGCGCGCATCCGTCCGTCCCCACCGCCCGGGGAGGAGAAGGTCAGGCCCGCCCGCAGGCCGCTCCCCGACCATCTGTCGCGCGAGCAGTGCCGGCACGAGGCGAGCCACACCTGCCCGGGCTGCGGCGGCCGCGATCTGCTGAAGCTCGGCGAGGACGGTGAGCCATTGATGCGCCATTGGTTCAAGCACAATGGCGAACGAGGTGCTCGACTACGTGCCGGCCTCGTTCCGCGTCGTGCGCCATGTCCGGCCGCGCTTCACCTGCCGGTCCTGTGACACCCGCATCCAGGCGGACATGCCCGGTCTCCCGATCGAGCGGGGCAAGCCCGGGCCCAGCCTGGTCGCCCATGTGCTGGTGGCGAAGTACTGCGACCACCTTCCGCTCTACAGGCAGTCGGAGATCTACGCGCGCGAGGGCGTGGAGATCGCCCGCTCCACCATGGCCGACTGGGTGGGACGCGCGGCCGCACTGATGGACCCGCTGATCGAGGCGCTGCGGGCCCATGTCTTCGCGGCGCGCCGCCTCCATGGTGATGACACGCCGGTGCCCGTGCTCGACCCGGGACGGGGAAAGACGAAGACAGGACGGCTCTGGGCTTACGTCCGCGATGGCCGGCCCTGGGGCGACACGGCGCCACCGGCGGCCTGCTACCTCTACAGCCCTGATCGGAAGGGCGAGCACCCGCGGAAGCACCTCGCGGAGTTCCGCGGCATTCTCCATGCCGACGGCTATGCCGGCTTCAACGACCTCTACCGCGTGAAGACACCGGGCACGCCACCCCGGATCGTCGAAGCGGCCTGCTGGGCACATGTCCGGCGCAAGTTTACGACATTGCGGCGAACCGGCCGTCCCCGATCGCCGAGGAGGCGCTCAAGCGCATCGGCCACCTCTACAGGATCGAGAAACGTATCCGTGGTGCACCGCCCGACGAGCGACGACGGGTGCGCGAGGAGGAAGCGACGCCGATCGTCGTGGGCCTCAAGATCTGGCTCGAGCAGCAGCTCGCCAGGCTCCCGGCCAAGACCGCGACCGCTCAGGCAATCAGCTACGCGCTCACCCGATGGCGGGCGCTGGAGCGATATCTTCGAGACGGCACCGTCGAGATCGACAACAATGCCGCCGAGCGCGCAATCCGGCCCGTGGCTCTCGGCAGGAAGAACTGGCTGTTCGCCGGCTCAGATCGAGGCGGCGAGCGTGCAGCCGGCATCCTCTCGCTGATCGAGACCGCGAAGATGAACGGCCTCGATCCCGAAGCCTACCTCTGTGACGTGCTCACACGCATCGCTGACCACCCGGTCAACCGTATCGAACATCTGCTGCCCTGGAACATCGCAGGAACCAGTTGAGCGCTATCACCGGACGCTTACGGTTCTCGCGGCGCAGCCGACGAAGCTCATCGCGCTCTGCGCTGCTCAGCACATCCGCGCGGTGGCCAACGTTTCGCTCGGCCTGCTTCACCCACACATGGATCGTGGCCGCTACCGTAGCCTAGAGCGTTGCCCGTCCGGTTTGAGTCGCACTGAGAGGATTCCCACGGGACCGTTTGCCTGATTCAGTGCTCGAAAGAGCAGATGTTGGGCACTGATATGGGCAAACCACTTCCATGGATTTGAGGCGACGGGCCTTGGCT
>JBCCLX010000610.1:0-1662 GCA_039026635.1 Pseudomonadota bacterium | reverse complement strand
CGCTGCCAGGGGTCCGTGATGTCGGTCGAGTCGTGATAGAAGGCCGACATCGCGCCCACGACGCCGCACATGATCGCCATCGGATGCGCGTCGCGCCGGAAGCCGCGGAAAAAGTTCACCATCTGCTCATGCAGCATGGTGTGCTTGGTCACGCGGGCCTCGAAATCCTCCATCTGCGCGGCGGACGGCAGCTCACCGTAGAGGAGGAGGTAGCAGACCTCGAGAAAATGGCTCTGCTCCGCCAGCTCGTCGATCGGGTAGCCGCGATAGAGAAGCTCGCCCTTGTCGCCGTCGATATAGGTGATCGTGCTCTCGCAGGACGCCGTCGACGTGAAGCCCGGATCGTAGGTGAAGACATCGAGCTCGCCATAGAGGCGGCGGATGTCGAGCACGCTCGGCCCGTGGACGGCATCGTAGATCGGCAGATCGACGGTCTTGCCGTCGTAGCTCAGCGTGGCGGTGCGGGTGGCAGTGTCCGGCATGGTTCTCCCCTTGTCGGTGCGCGCCCGGCCGCCTGGCCCGTCTGGGCAGGGGCGAACCGGTCGTCAGGTCGCCCGGCGTGGCGGTCTCTTGCCGCCGGACGCAATCTCACAGCGCGCCGGTCCGGGTCAGCCGGTGACGTCGGCGATCCGGGCCAGCGTCTCGTCGCGCCCAAGGGTGACCATCACGTCGAAGACCCCCGGGCTGACGGCCCGCCCCGTCAGGGCGGCGCGCAGCGGCTGCGCAACTTTCCCGAGCTTCAACCCTTCGTTTTCCGCGAATATGCGCACGGTATCTTCAAGTGGGCCCGGTTTCCACGGAGTAGCAGCGTGCAGATGCGGCGTCAAACGAGTGAGCAGCTGCGGGGCGTCGCCTGAGAGCGCCTTTCCGGCCTTCTCATCGGGATCAAGCGGCCGGTCTGCAAGAATATAGTGAGCGAGATCAAGGAGTTCCTCCAAGGTCTTGGCGCGCTCTTTCAGCCCGGGCAGCGCTTCGGTCAACATTGCGCTACGTCCCGGCGAAAGCGCCATCCGCCGCAGCGCACAATGCTCCAGAACGAGCGATGCCAAGCGATCATCGGTCATCATGCGGATATGCTGGCCGTTGACGCTTGCAAGCTTCGCGAAATCGAAGCGCGCGGCCGCCTTGCCGATGCTCCCGAGCCCGAACCAGTCGGTCAGCTCTTCGGTCGTGAAGAACTCATCATCGCCGTGGGACCAGCCTAGGCGGGCGAGATAGTTGCGCATGCCCTCCGGCACATAGCCCATCTCATGATAGGCCTCGACGCCGAGCGCGCCGTGCCGTTTCGAGAGCTTCGCGCCGTCGGGGCCGTGAATGAGCGGGATATGGGCGAAGACCGGCACGTCCCAGCCCATGGCGCGGTAGATCAGGCTCTGCCGCGCTGCATTGGTCAGGTGATCGTCGCCGCGGATCACGTGGGTGACGCCCATATCGTGGTCGTCGACCACGACGGCGAGCATATAGACGGGTGTGCCGTCGGAGCGGAGGAGGATCAGATCGTCGAGCTGGGCCGCCTCCCAAGTCACCGTGCCCTGAACCGCGTCCTCGACGGTGACCTGGCCCTCCCGGGGGGCTTTCAGCCGGATCACGTGAGGCTCGCCCGCAGCCTCTCGGGCCGTGATCTCCGCCGCGCTCGCGTCGCGCCATGGGGAGCGGAAGAGG
>JBCCLX010000609.1:0-1664 GCA_039026635.1 Pseudomonadota bacterium | reverse complement strand
GGCTTATGATCGCGCCACCATGGGGCAGCGGGGCCCCGCCCTCGGCCAGAGGGATCTCCAAGGCGAAGGGCGCCGTGGCATCCATCCGCCCGACCAGCATGAAGAAGACGAGGAGGAAGAAGACCACGTCGATCATAGCGACGATTGTCTCACCCTCAGACCGCGTCTCCCGCCGCCGGAGCTTCATGGCCGAGGCTCCAAACGCAAAACACGGGTATCCGTGATGCCGGCCTCGGCCGCCGCCTCAAGGACGGTGACGAGCGCCTGCAGGGGCGCCCTCCCGGAGGGCAGGATCCGCAGGCGCAGCGCCGGTTCAGCCTGGCGCGCATCGCCGAGCGCCGCGGCCAGATCCGCCCGGTCATAGGCAACACCCCGCCAGATCGCGCGACCCCGGGGATCGAGGCGCAGGAGTGCTACGGCAGCACCCGTGCCGAGGCCGCTCGCATTCGCTGGATCGCTTGGCTGAGGGGCCGCGGCCCCGTCCTCCGACGCTGGGCCCGCTGCCGGGATCATATCGAGGTCGAGCCAGGTGGACGTGACCATAAAGAAGACGAGCAGGATCAGCATCACATCGACCAGCGGCGTCAGCGGGATCAGCCGCCCGGCCGGCGCTTGGCGCGCGAGCCGCATCAGCCGCGCCGCTCCTCATCGGCGGCGATCAGGGCGTCGACGGCGCTCTCCATCGCATGGCCGACCCGATCGACCCGCGCGCTCATCAGGCTGGCGGCGACCGCGGCCGGGATGGCGACGACGAGCCCAGCAGCGGTTGTCAGCAGCGCCTGCCAGATACCGCCCGCCAGCACCGCGGCATTCGCCGCACCACCCGCCATCTCCAGCTGCTGAAACGCCTCGATCATGCCGAGTACGGTACCCAAGAGACCGAGTAGCGGGCTTGCCGTGGCGATCACTTCAAGGATGCGCAGATGGCGGCGCAGACGTTCCAGCACCTCGTTGCCGACACGCTCCAATTCGCGATCGAAGGCCGGGCCATGCGGGCGCCGGGCAAGCGCGGCCATGGCGGTGGCGAGGAGACGTGTGGGCGGTGCGGCCCCCTCGGCCAGCATCCCCTCCGCCTCGCGACACCGGCCCTCCCGCCAGGCCTCAATCGCCGCATCGCGCGTGCCCGCACTCCCCAGCGTCCCAGACAGCTCGATGAGTTTGAGCGCAATCACCGCGATCGAGACGACCGACAGGACGGCGAGCACCAGGATAACCGGCCCACCATCCGTGGCGAGCGCCGAGGCGCGGTCCAGCATCGCCGCCTACTTCACCAGCGCCGCCGATGCGCGCGAGCGCAGCTCGATCACCTCGAAACAATCGATCGGCTCGGCGTTCTGCGGGCGACAGGCGGCGATATCGTGGAGCAGCAGCTCACCGACGGCCGCACAGGCGCGACCGGGGATCTCAAAGAGCTTCAGCGTCGTCCGACCCGCAGGAACCGGAGCGGCATCGATGGTCAGCAGCTGATCGATCACCCCCTCGGGATCCATGATCGCCAGCGCCATCTCAAATTCAGCGAAGGCGGTGTCCGACGGATTGCGAAACAGGAAGTAGCTCCGGCAGGTGCCCTCCGCGTCCTCCAGTTTGTTGAGCTCGACCGTGAGCCGGACGTCTTGAGCCACTGCCGGGGCGAAGAGCCCAAGGGGGAGAGAAAGGGCGAGAAG
>JBCCLX010000608.1:0-1675 GCA_039026635.1 Pseudomonadota bacterium | reverse complement strand
CTGAGGGAGCGCACCATGAACCCGGTTTATCTCGACAACAACGCCACGACGCGCTGCTTCCCGGAAGTGGTGGACGCCATGCTGCCCTATTTCTCGGAGCAGTTCGGCAACGCCTCCTCGATTCATGCCTTCGGCTCCGAGGTTGGCGGCGCGCTCCGCCAGGCGCGGCGCTCGCTGCAGACGCTGCTGGGTGCGGAGTATGATCACGAGATCATCTTCACCGCGGGCGGGACTGAGTCCGATAACGCCGCCATCCGCTCGGCGCTTCAGGTGATGAAGCCGCGCAACGAGGTGATCACCTCGGCCGTGGAGCACCCAGCGATCCTCTCGCTCTGCGATTGGCTGGAAAAGCACGAGGGCGTGGTCGTCCATCGCATCCCCGTCGACGGCCAGGGTCGGCTCGATATCGAGGCCTATCGCGAAGCGCTCTCGGACCGTGTCGCCATCGTTAGCTTCATGTGGGCCAATAACGAGACGGGCACGATCTTCCCGGTCGATGGTCTGGCGGAACTGGCGCATGAGTTCGGCGCGCTCTTCCACACGGATGCGGTGCAGGCCGTCGGCAAGGTCCCGATCGACCTGAAGTCGACCGAGATCGATATGCTCTCGCTCTCGGGCCACAAGTTCCACGGGCCGAAGGGCATCGGCGCGCTTTACCTGAAAAAGGGCACGCGCTTCCGCTCGCTCGTCCGCGGCGGGCATCAGGAGCGTGGACGCCGCGCAGGCACCGAGAACGCCCCCGCCATCATCGGCCTCGGCAAAGCGGCGGAACTGACGCTGGCGACGCTTGAGGAAGACGGCAAGCGGATGGCCGCGCTGCGGGACCGCCTCGAGAAGGGGCTCGTCCAGCGGATCGGGCACTGCTTCGTCACGGGCGATCCGTATGACCGGCTGCCCAACACCACCACGGTGGCCTTCGAGTTCATCGAAGGCGAGGCGATCCTCCTCAAGCTCAACGCCGCCGGCATCGCCGCCTCTTCGGGCAGCGCCTGCACCTCCGGCAGCCTTGAGCCGAGCCATGTGCTCCGCGCGATGGACATCCCCTTCACCGCCGCCCATGGCGCCATCCGCTTCTCGCTCAGCCGCGAGACGACGGATGACGAAGTGGATCGGGTGCTGGAGGTGATGCCGGGCATCATCGAGGGGCTGCGCGGCATGTCGCCCTTCTGGAGCAAGGACGGCGCCCAGCCGGACAGCTTCCAGCCGGCCTACGCCTGAGGGCCAAGACCAGAGGACCGAGACCAGAGGACGCCCCGATGCTGGACCGCACCCCCGCCCCCCGTCCGCCGATCCTGTGCGACACGACGCTGCGCGATGGCGAGCAGACCGCCGGCGTCGCCTTCTCCCGCACGGAGAAGTGTCGGATCGCCCGGGCACTGGACCGGGCGGGGGTGACGGAGCTGGAGATCGGCGTTGCCGCCATGGGCTCGGACGAGTTCGAGGATATGGCGGCCATCGTCGACGTCCTCGATCTTGCCTATCCGGTCGTCTGGTGCCGGCTGCGGCGCGAGGACATCGTGGCCGCCCGTCGGCTCGGCGTACGGCGGCTGCACATCGCCGTGCCGACCTCGGACTATCAGATCGAAGGCAAGCTCCGCCGTGATCGGGCCTGGTTGCTGGAGGAGACCGGCGCGCTCGTGCGTCTGGCCAGCGACTGGGGCCTCGATGTCTCGGT
>JBCCLX010000607.1:0-1685 GCA_039026635.1 Pseudomonadota bacterium | reverse complement strand
GATGGGTCTCTTGGTCGAGGGCGTCTGGCAGGATCGCTGGTACGATACGAAGGCAAGCGGCGGAACGTTTCAGCGTCAGGCCTCGCAGTTTCGCCATTGGGTGACCAAGGAGGGTGCGCCGGGCCCCTCTGGATCGGGGGGCTTCGCTGCGGAGAGCGGGCGGTACCATCTCTATGTCAGCCATGCCTGCCCCTGGGCGCATCGCGCGCTCATCTTTCGCCATCTCAAAGGGCTCGAGCCGCATATCTCGCTCAGCGTCGTGCATCCATTCATGGGCGCCGATGGCTGGACCTTCGGGACGGATTTCGACGGTGCGACGGGCGATACGCTGCAGGGCCATGCCTTCATGCGCGACGTCTACACCGCAGCCGAGCCGAAAGCCTCAACCCGCGTGACGGTCCCTGTGCTTTGGGACAAAGCGCAGGGCACCATCGTCTCGAACGAGAGCGCCGAGATCATCCGGATGTTTAACAGCGCCTTCGATGAGCTGACGGGCAGCAGCTTGGATCTCTATCCGGCAGCACTCAGGGCGGAGATCGATGCCGTCAATGCCCGCGTCTACGACACGGTGAACAACGGGGTCTACAAGTCGGGCTTCGCGACGACGCAGGAGGCCTATGAGGCAGCGGTGCATCCGCTTTTCGAGACGCTGGATTGGTTGGAGGAACGGCTGACGACGCAGCGCTACCTCCTCGGTGACCGGATCACTGAGGCGGACTGGCGGCTTTGGACGACGCTGATCCGCTTCGACCCCGTCTATGTGGGTCATTTCAAATGCAATCTGAGGCGGATCGCGGATTACCCAGCGCTCTCAGGCTTTACGCGGGAGTTTTGGCAGTGGCCAGGCGTGGCGGAGCGCACGCGCCTCGACCACATCAAGTACCACTACTACGCGAGCCATGAGACGATTAATCCAACGCGCATCGTCCCTGCGGGTCCGGTGCTCGATCTCGACCGGCCCCATGGGCGCGAGGGCTTGGCCGCGGCCTGAGCCCGCCGCGTCGCGCGTTTAGAAGGAGAGCAGGCCGACCGCGAGCATGAGCGCGAGGCCGACGCTCATCGCGATGTTCACGTGATGCACGCTGCGCAGCCGTTCCCGCGCGAACTCGATGGCCTCCTCGCCATCGCCAGAGGCCGCGAAAAGCCGGGAATAGGCTTCGCGCAGCCGCAGCTGAAGCGGCGTGATCTGGACGATGCAGATCCCGGCGGCGAGCAGGAGGAAGGCCGCGACAGGCTCGATCTGAGAGGAGATCATGGCGAGCCCTGCGATCATGGCGACGATCCCGGTCACCATCGCGATAAGATAGCTGGGGCCGGCCACGAAGGCCTGGTCGAACCTGGTCTGATCGGAGGGGGGCGGTAGCGGCGCACTGCCCCGAACATGGGGACAGATGGCGCAGCGCCCGGCCGACAGGAGCGCCATGGAGGCCACGGCGAGCACGCTGATCCAGGCCGCCGGGCTTTGGCTCACTTCAGAGAGCGTGTCGATCAGCATGTTCATGAGAGGCTCTCCTCTTCAGCCGCGCCCTTGGTGACAGCCTCACCGATCTCCGAGATGACGCGGGCCCAGGTGTCAGGCTCCTGCGCGCCTTGGATGACGTATTTCCCTTGGATGATAAAACACGGCACGCCGGTCACGCCCATGTCGCGGGCGGCACGCTCTTCTTCGAGCAGCGTGGCCATCT
>JBCCLX010000606.1:0-1689 GCA_039026635.1 Pseudomonadota bacterium | reverse complement strand
TGTCAGCGGCATGTCGATGTGCGCGACCGCATAGCCACCGGCGTTGAGCGCATCGAGCACCGCGTTGACGAGCGCCGGGGGTGAGCCGATCGCGCCTGCTTCGCCGCAACCCTTCACCCCCAACGGGTTATGCGTGCAGGGCGTGACGCAGGAGTGGTCGACCTGGAACATTGGGAAGTCGCCCGCGCGCGGCATGGCATAGTCCATGTAGCTGGCCGATTGGAGCTGGCCGTCCGCGTTGTAGACTGCCGCCTCCAGCATCGCCTGCCCGATGCCCTGGGCGAGCCCGCCATGGACCTGGCCCTCCACGATCATCGGGTTGACGACATTGCCGAAATCGTCTGCCGCCGTGAAGGCGAGGACGTCCACGACGCCAGTCTCGGGATCCACCTCGACCTCGGCCACATAGGCCCCTGCCGGATAGGTGAAGTTCGCCGGATCGTAGAAGGAGGTTTCTTCGAGGCCGGGCTCGATCTCCTCGATGGGGTACTTGTGGGGCACGTAAGCGGCCAGGCAGACATCGCCCCAGGCGAGGCTGCGGTCCGTGCCCGCCACTGTGAACTGCCCGTTCTCAAAGGCGATATCGGCTTCGGCTGCCTCCAGCAGATGGGCCGCGATCTTCTTCGCCTTGGCGATGATCTTTTCGACCGACTTGACGATGGCGGAACCGCCGACCGCGAGCGAGCGCGAGCCGTAGGTGCCCATGCCGAAGGGCACTTTCGAGGTGTCGCCATGGACGATGTCGACCGCGCCCTCATCGCAGCCGAGCATATCGGCCACCACCTGGGCGAAGGTGGTCTCATGGCCCTGGCCGTGGCTGTGCGAGCCGGTGAAGACCGAGATCGAGCCTGTGGGGTTTACCCGGACCGTCGCGGCTTCATAGAGCCCCGCGCGCGCGCCAAGCGCGCCGACGAGGGAGGAGGGCGCGATCCCGCAGGCCTCGATATAGGCAGCGAGCCCCAAGCCGCGAAGCTTGCCGCGCGCAGCGCTCTCGGCCCGGCGGGCCGCAAAACCGGCGGCACCGGCGAGGTCGAGCGCCTTATCGAGCGTCGCGCCATAGTCGCCGGTGTCGTATTGGACGGCCACGGGCGTCTGATAGGGGAAGGCGTCGGTCGGCACGAAGTTCTTGCGGCGCAACTCCGCGGGATCGACGCTGAGCTCGCGCGCCGCCTTGTCGATCACGCGCTCGAGCTGGAACGTCGCCTCCGGCCGGCCTGCGCCACGATAGGCATCGACCGGCGTCGTGTTCGTGAAGACGGCCTTCACATTGGTGAAGATGAGCGGCGTCTTGTAGTGGCCCGCCAGCAGCGTGCCGTGCAGCCAAGTGGGGATGCAGGGCGCGAAGGTGCTGAGGTAGGCCCCCATATTCGCCAGCGTCGAGCAGCGCAGCGCCGTGAAGTTGTGATCGGCATCGAGAGCGAGCTCCACCGTCGTCACATGGTCGCGGCCCTGGGCATCCGACAGGAAGGCCTCCGAGCGCGTTGAGGTCCATTTCACCGGCTTGTGCAACTGCGCCGCCGCCCAGGTGACGAAGGCCTCCTCGGCGTAGTGGTAGATCTTCGAGCCGAAGCCGCCGCCCACATCCGGCGCCACCACGCGCAGTTTGTGCTCGGGGATCGAGAGCACGAAGGCGCCCATCAGGAGGCGGATGACATGGGGGTTTTGCGAGGTGGTGTAGAGGGTGTGCTC
>JBCCLX010000605.1:0-1694 GCA_039026635.1 Pseudomonadota bacterium | reverse complement strand
GTTGTAGAGGGCGATGGTCATCATCGAGCCGGTCCAGGCGATCTCCCCTGGTGGCTCGAGCAGCGGTGCGAGTGCGAGGGCCGCCAGCGCAGTTGCCACGAGTTGGGCGAAGGCTTGAGCCCAGAACCCGCTCTGCCAGCGGCGCCGGCGGTAGAGCACCGAGCCGAGCGCCCAGCAATTGACGCCCACGACGGCAGCCAGGACCCCGGGAAGGGCGGCATCGGAGAAGGCGGCCGAGAACGGGTCCGCCAGCGCCACGATGCCGGCAATCCCGAGAACGGCGCCCGCCGCAGCGCTGAGCGTCACCCGCTCGCCGAGCACGACCGCGCCCCAGAAGAGCGCCCAGACCGGGACGGAATAGGCGATCACCACCACCTGGCTCGCATCGATCATGGTCATCGCGAAGGCGGTGAGGCTCGTCATCATGAAGGCTTGCAAGAGACCGACCAAGGCCAGCCCACCCCACTCCCCTGGAGCCACACGCAGCACCGCCAAGCGACCGAGCGCAGCGGCGATGGCAAGCCCGAGGAGGGCGGCCCCGCCATAGCGCGCGACGTTGAACCAGAGCGGGCCGATATCGGCCATGGCGATCTTCACCCAGGTGTAGTTCCCACCCCAAAGGAAGATCAGCGCCGCGAGCCAGGCCGCCGCCTCGCGCGTGTCGGACGCGGCCCCGTCCGGCTGTCCGTCGGTCTTCGCCATTGCCCCGCCACTCCCCGCCGTCTTGGCCCGGACACGGCGCTTGCACGCAGCGTCAACGCCACCATAGGCTGTGTGACCCTTGCGCATAGGGAGCGGTGAGTGATGGGTCGGATTGGCGTCGAGGTCGGGGGTACCTTCACCGACCTGGTAGAGATCGGCCCGCGAGGGGTGCGCGTCACTAAAGTGCCCAGCACGCCCGGTCGACCCGACGAAGGCGCCTTTGACGCGCTCCGCGAGAACGGCACGCCGATCGGAGAGGTTTTTGATCTGGCCCATGGGTCGACGGTGGCGACCAATGCCGTGCTCGAGCGCAAGGGGTTTCGCACGGCATTCGTGACGACCGAGGGGTTTCGCGACATCCTCTTCCTACAACGCCACGGCCGCTCTCGGATCTACGATCTTGAGTATGCGAAGCCCGCTCCCGTCGTGCAGCGCGCGGATTGCTTCGAAGCGCCAGAGCGGATGCTCGCGGACGGCACGGTGGAGAAACCGCTCGACCGGTGGGCGGTGGAGACGCAGCTGCTGCCCGCCCTCCGCGCTGGCGGCTACGAGGCCGTCGCCGTCTGTCTGCTCAACGCCTATGTCAACCCAGCGCATGAGGAGGCGCTCCGCGAGATGATCGCCGCCGCCGCGCCAGAGATGCTAGTGACGCTGTCCTCGGCGGTCACGCGCGAGTTTCGCGAGTATGAGCGTGCCTCGACGACGACGCTGGCCGCCTACGTCCAGCCCGTGATCGACCGCTACATTGGCCGTTTCGAGGAGGCGCTGGGACGGGAGGGTTTCAACGGGCGCTTCAGCGTCATGCAGTCGAACGGCGGACGCCTGCCAGCGGCGGCGATGCGGCGCAATGCCGTCAGTGCGCTCCTCTCGGGCCCGGCCGCAGGGGTGATGGGCGCGGCCCGGCAACTTGGCCGCTCGGGCTTCGACAACCTCCTGACACTCGATATGGGTGGCACGTCGACGGATGTGAGCGTGGTCACCGGGGGCCGGCC
>JBCCLX010000604.1:0-1698 GCA_039026635.1 Pseudomonadota bacterium | reverse complement strand
GCCCGGAACCGAACGACGCCCTGCGTGCCGCCGCGCTGCCGGATGCGATGGCGGCCCTCATCGGGCGCTGGACCGGCTATCTGGCCGGCACGCGTGGGCGCGGTGCGCTGACGGTTGAGGCCTATGCCGGCGCGGTCCGCCGCTTCCTGCTCTTCATGGCACAGCACACCGGCGAGGTGCCGACGGCGACCAGCCTCGGCGCCCTCAGCGTCACGGATTTTCGCGCCTGGATGGCGGCAGAGCGCGGGCGTGGGCTTTCGGCACGCACGCTGGGGCGGGAGCTGGCCGCGGTGCGCGGCTTCTTCGCCTGGCTCGAGGCCGCCGATGGCATCGCCTGCCCCGCCCTTCTGCGCATCGAGACGCCGCGGGCGCGGCGCGGCCTGCCCCGCCCGGTGGCGGAGAACGATGCCCGTGCCGTGCTGGATGCCATCGCGAGCGATGGTCGCAAGCCTTGGGAGCAGGCGCGCGATGCGGCCGTGCTCACGCTGCTCTGGGCCGCGGGCCTGCGGATCGGTGAGGCCTTGTCGCTGCGCGGGCGCGATGCGCCCCTTGGCGAGGCACTCCGCATCACGGGCAAGGGCGGTGTGATGCGCGAGGTCCCGGTCCTGCCCGCCGCCTGCGCGGCGGTAGAGGCCTACCGCACCCTCTGCCCCCATCCGCTGGAGGCCGACGGCCCGCTCTTTCGCGGTGCCCGCGGTGGCGCGCTCGGCCGGGGCACGGTGGAGAAGGCGATGGCAGCCGCGCGTATGGCCCTCGGCCTGCCCGACACGGCGACACCCCATGCCCTGCGCCATGCGTTCGCGACCCAACTCCTCGCCGCCGGCGGCGATCTGCGCACGATCCAGAAGCTCCTCGGCCATCGTTCGCTCTCGACCACACAGATCTACGCGGCCGTGGATGAAACCGCACTCCTCTCCGTCGTGGCCGCCGCCCACCCGCGCGGACGCTGAGCCGCGCTCCAGCCTAGCCGATCATCTCCCGCAGGCCGGCCATCTTGCCTTGCAGAAACTCGAAGGTCTTCTCATCCGTGATCCGGCCGTCCTCACCGAACTTCGAGAACGCTTGGCCCATGAAGAACTCCGGGTTGACGCTGTAGCGCAGGTCGAAGGCTTGGAGCATCAAATGCAGGATCGCTTGGGAACGTTGGCCCCCAGCGATCCCCGCGGCGGCCGAGAGGATGACCGTGGGCTTGCCTGCCGTCGGCATCGGGCGCTTGCGCGAAATCCAATCGAACGCGTTCTTCAACGCCCCCGAGGGCGCTTTGTTGTACTCCGGCGTCGAGATCACCAGCCCGTCCGCGGCCTCGATCTGGGCCATCAAGAGCGCCACTTTGTCCGGCACCCCCTCCGCCTCGAGATCTTCGTTGAAGAGGGGCAGGTTCAGATCTGCCATCGCGAAATGGCACTCTCCAAAGGCACGCGAGGCCTCGCGGAGCAGTTTGGTGTTGAAGCTCTCCCGCCGAAGCGAGCCCGAAATGCCCAATAGCGCCACCATGGCCCGTCTCCCGTTGCCCAATGCACTGTTGCGGGGCGAAGCCTAGCGCCCTGAGAGGGCCGGTCGAGGGAACGGATCGGGCTCGGGTGGAACAGTCCTGACTTCGCACCCCACGCCGCCCCCTGGCGCCAAAGGGCAGTTGCAGTGGCCGCCTCGACTGCCGCGACGGTCCTCGGACGGCCCCTTTGCGTCAGGCGTGGATTG
>JBCCLX010000603.1:0-1700 GCA_039026635.1 Pseudomonadota bacterium | reverse complement strand
GGCGGCCGCGCGGCGCATGGTGGCGCTCGGCGGCTTGGCCGCGGTCGGTACGGGCCTTGCGATGCTCTTCGCGATTTATGGCGCACCTGATGTCGCGATGACGCAGCTTTTGGCCGATGTGCTGCTGGTCGTGCTGATCGCGGCCGTTATGGCGCGGCTGCCCGAGCTTGGCGGGCGGCGAGGCGGACGCGTGCGGGACCTCGCGGTCGCGGGCGTCGTTGGGCTGATGGTGGCGGGGCTTACGCTCGTCGCCACGATGCCTGCCTTCGACCGCTCGGTGGCCGAAGCCATGGTGGCGCTTAGCGTTCCCGAAGCTTTCGGGCGCAACGTCGTCAACGTGATCCTCGTCGATTTCCGCGCGCTCGACACCTTCGGCGAAGTCGTGGTGGTCGCGATTGCGGCCGTCGCGGCGCTGGCGCTTATCCGCAGCGCGCGCAGCACCAGAAAAGGAGGCAACACCGCATGAGCACGCCCATTGTAAAGGCAGCCGCCCGCGTGCTGGTCGCGCTCTTGCTGGTGGTGTCGCTGTACCTACTGCTGCGCGGGCATAACGAGCCCGGCGGCGGGTTCATCGGGGGGCTGATCGCGGCTGCGGCCTTTGCGCTGCTGACGGTCAGCCATGGAGCCGAGCATGCGCGCCGCGCGCTCCGGCTCGACCCGGTCGAGATCCTCGGGATCGGTCTTGCCGCAGCCCTTGGCTCCGGGCTGTTCGCGGCGCTCTCGGGCGCGGAACCGTTCACGGGCCTCTGGCTTCTGCTGGGCGCGGATGGCGGCGGCAAGGGACTGCCGATCTCCACGGTTCTCGTCTTCGATATCGGCGTGTGGCTGACAGTGATCGGCTCAGTCTCGGCGCTCGTTTTGGCGCTTGAGGAAGGTGCCGAGGGGGAGGAAGGCTGATGGAACCCATTCTCGCCCTGCTCGCCGGGCTGCTGGCCGCCTGCGGTGTCTATATCATGCTGGCGGGGCACATGCTGCGCCTCGTCTTTGGGATCGTGCTGCTGGGCTCTGCCGCGAACCTCGCCGTCTTCACTGGCGGGCGGCTGACCGAGGGCGCGGCGCCCTTGATCGCAACTGGCGCGTCGCTGCCGGAGGGGATCGTTGCCAACCCGCTGCCCCAGGCGCTGGTGCTGACGGCCATCGTTATCGGTTTCGGTTTCGCCGCCTTCGCGCTCGCATTGACGCTTGTCGCGCACAGGCGCCTCGGGACCGTGAACCCCGAGGACATGCGCATCGCCGAGGCCGACCCGCTGCCCCTGCCGACACCGACTGCGGCACCGGCGGATACGGAACCGCGGAGAGCAGCGGCATGATCTGGCTGAAGACCCTTTCTTTGGCGCTCCCGGCGCTCTGCCTCGTCGCGATCCTCGTGTCGCTGGCACTCGACAGCAAGCGCCGCGCGAACGCCCGGGCGTACGCCCTGACTGAACCGACCGCGAAAGGATCATGCGGATGAGCTGGACTTTGGCACTGCCGCTACTGATCCCCTTCGTTGGCGCGATCGCGGCCCTTCTCGCGCCCAGGCTCGGGCTACGGCCGGCGACGATCGGGATCGTGACGTCTGGCCTGCACCTGCTGTCGGCAATCTATTTGGCGTTTGCCGTTGTCGATGGTGGCGTGATCGCCTCAGGCATGGGCGCGAGAAGGGCCGCGATCGCGCCAACGAAGGGGATCAGTAGCGGCAGTGCCAAAGTCCAGCTCAT
>JBCCLX010000602.1:0-1715 GCA_039026635.1 Pseudomonadota bacterium | reverse complement strand
TGCGCGAGAAGAGGCGTTGGCAGGGTCGAAATCGAAAGCCAAAGCAACAGCGCCCCAAGGCGCAAGGCGCGTGTCAAATACATCGAAACCCCTGTAAAAATGCACACCCGAAGCTATCGAGTATCGCAGCACAATCGGGGAGGAGGCCCGAAAGCTCAAGCCGGAAAAGCACGACGCCGCTTCAGCTCCCAATAAAACAGGGGCCCACGCTTTGTAAGCGCGGGCCCCTGCCCCGGGTTGCGACCCATCGGGCTCGTGAGGGTTAGGAGGGCGTCTTTGCGCCTAGAACCCAAACGTCGCCGCCACGCGTCCACCGACGTCGTCGTCGGCGGTGTTGGTGCTGAGGCTGGCGGAGATGTAGACGTTCTCGGTGAGGCGTCCGGTGATGGAGCCCGCGAGCGCCTGCTCGCCTCTAAAGTTGGCCGCGGCGACCGTCATCGAGAGGTTCTTGCCCGGGACAATCGGCGCGCCGCCCATCGCCATCGCCGCCGCGATGCCGCCCGAGGCGCGCTGGTTGACATCATCCAGACTGAACTCGATCGCGCTGACCCGGGTTTCGAGACCGCTCACCCGGTCCTGCAGCCCATTGAACTGGGCCTGGCTGACCATGCTGACGGCGGGTGTGACGCTGGGTTGGACGCTGAGAGTGCGCGAGCTCGCCGGGGTGATGACCGAACGCGTGCCCGCATCCGCCGCCATCTGGGCGGGCGGCTCGGCCACCGACTGGTCCGCGTCCAGCATCACCGCTTCCACCGGCGCGCGCTCGGTCGATCCTCCGGCTTGCGCCAGGGTCTGGGTGCCCGACGCGCTCCCCGACCCATCCGCAATCGCCTGACCCGACGGAGCGACCGAAGCCGGACCGCCATCCACGCTGGTGGCGCTGTAGCCGCTCTGTGCGGTTGTCGGTGTTGGTGTCGGTGTCGAGGACGGTGTTGGAGCATCCGGCGCCGCCAGCGTCATCGCTGGAGCGTTGCTCGACGAGGTGGTGATCGTGCCTCCCCCGATCGGCGTCGTCTGATAGCCCAGGTTCCCGCTCGCATCGACCGTCACATAGAACAGATCGCCCGATTGCAGGCTGTTGGAGTTCAGCGTCGGCAGACCCGGCATGGTGTAGGAGTAATTGGTGGTGCCGAACACAAACTGGTTCGCCCGGCTCGCCGCGGCCTGGAAGCCGAAGGCGAGCGAGTTGTCGAAGGCCGAGACCGCCTGAGAGCCAAAGGCCACGCTTGCACGGCCCGTGGCTTGCGCTTCGAAGCCCAGCGCGAGCGCTTCATCGCGCGTCGCGCTCGCCGATTGGCCAATCGCCACCGAGCTCACCCCGTCCGCCGCAGCGGCAAAGCCGATCGCGGTCGACAGCGAGCCACTGGCCTCAGCGCGCCCGCCTACGCTGGTCGCCAGGCTGCCGCTCGCCAGCGCTTCGCGGCCCACCGCCGTGCTGCGCTCGCCCGAGGCCGCGGCCAGACCGCCCACCGCGGTCGCCGAGGTGCCCGCGCGCGTGTCCACGCCCAAGGCCACCGCCGCGCGCTCATTGGCCCGCGACCCGCGACCCAGAGCGAGGGAGTTGTCTCCCGTCGCCACAGCCGCCCCGCCCAAAGCCAGCGCGTCATCACCAACCGCCGATACCGCCGTGTTCGTCGAATTGGTCGCCAAGTACTCCAGATCCGAGATCTGTCCCACCGTGGCGGCGTCCGACGCAGCGGTGCCGTCGGCGACGT
>JBCCLX010000601.1:0-1727 GCA_039026635.1 Pseudomonadota bacterium | reverse complement strand
GACGGCTCGCTCGTCCTCGGCAGCCCCGCGAAGGTTGCTAAAACCCTCACGCCCGAGCAACAGCAGGGCCTGCGCGATACGGCTGCAGGCTATCGAGCGCGCCTCGAGAGGTTCCGCGCGGAACTGACCACGGTGTGACCTCGGCTGCGCCCTTCAGTGCGCAACGCAGAGGGTAACGCGGCCGTCCTGGTGATCGAAGGTCAGCTGCAGGCCGGCCGCCGCGGCCGCCTGGGCGAGCATCGCGAACTCAACCTCACGCGAGGCCGGTGCCGGATTGAGCGCGCCCGACAGCCAGTTCGCGGCCTCGGGCGAGAGTGCTGCCCTCTCCCCCTCCGCCGTCACCCGCAGGGGCAGCTCACGGTCGTGGGAGAAGACCACCTCGATCTGACCGGAGAGGCCGAGTGCGATGCGGGCAGAGAGCACCATCAGCGTGACGAGCCGCGCGGTCTCGCTCGTAAGATCGTCCCCCTCTTCCCCCGTCACCAGCAGGGAGACACGCCGTCCGGAGATTGCCTTGCGCAGCACCTCGACCAGCGCGCCCCGCGACATCCCCCGCCCCTCGGCCGAGGCTGAGCCGAAACCGATGCGCAGGATCCGCAACATCGAGGCCGCGCGGTCGGTGCTCTGCCGAACGAGGTCGATCTCCTCGGCCTCTCCCCCAGCTTCCGCCATCAGATCGATACCATTGGCAATCGCGCCGACCGGGCCCACGATGTCATGACAGATGCGCGAGGCCACCAGCGTTGCCAGGAGCAGCGTGTCCTCCGATTGGTCCGGCAGCGCCGGGGGCCCTAGATCATGCATATGACAAATCCGTTTCTGGAAGTAGGCGCGCTCGTCAGACACACGCAGCGCGAAGAGTGGGGCACCGGACAGATCCAGTCCATGATTGGTGACCGTATTACGGTGAACTTTGAAAATGAAGGAAAGGTTGTGCTGGTCGGTGCCTCCGAGCAGCTGCAACTCATCGAGGCCGATGTGCTCTGAGGGCCGCGGCAAGAGCTAAGGCGGGGCTAAGGAGGGGCGAAGGCCGCGTCCCGTGCTGATACCCCCTCCTGTTGCGCTGTCCCGGGCTTGGTCATAGGGTGCTCGCCGCCGAGACCGCGCCGGATGCGGGCGGCGATGCCCGCCGGCGGCCCGCCGGCTGCGCGCTCGTGTTCGCTTTGGCGGACCGCAGCAGGGGTCCTTGGGTGCCATGCAGGTCGACGCTGGCCGCTTTACAGTCCGTCTCGCGGCCAATGCCGAAGAGGTCGCCGCTGCGCAGCGGCTGCGCTACCGCGTCTTCGTCGAGGAGATGGGTGCTGATGTGACGCCGGAGGATCGCGAGCTCCGGCGGGAGCGCGACCGGTTCGATCCCTATTTCGATCATCTGCTGCTGATCGATCAGGAGAACACGGATCCCGACATCGAGCAGGGGGTCGTGGGCGTTTATCGACTGATGAGAGGGGCCAGCGCCGAGGCCGGTATCGGGTTCTATGGCGACGGCGAATACGATCTCACCCGCCTCAAGGATTTTCCGATGGAGACCTTGGAGCTCGGTCGCTCCTGCGTCGACGCCAGCCACCGTGGCGGATCGGGAATGCATCTGTTGTGGACAGGGCTCGGCCGCTACGTCGATGAGCACGACGTCGGCATCCTCTTCGGCGTCGCCAGTTTTCATGGCAATCAGACCGAGCCGCTCGCCCATGCGCTGAGCTACCTGCATTATCGCCACCTCGCGCCGCCGG
>JBCCLX010000600.1:0-1745 GCA_039026635.1 Pseudomonadota bacterium | reverse complement strand
GGGGGCGAGCCCGCGGTCGGTCACGACGAGGGGACGGGCGATGCCGGCTGCGGCGCAGGCGTCAGCCAGCTCAGCGATGCGGCCGGCGCCGAAGCGGATCGCTGTGGGGTAGGACCAGGTGGCGGTGATGGTCATGGAAGGCCTCGGAAAACAGGGTGCCAGGGGGATCAGCTGCGCTCGAAACCGCGGGCGATTTCCCAATCGGTCACGCGGCGGTCGTATTCGATCTGCTCCCAGCGGGCGGCATGGACGTAGTGCTCGACGACGCCGTCGCCCAGCGCCGCGCGCAGCATGGCCGAGCCATGGGCGGTCTCGGCCGCCTCGCGCAGGGTGTTCGGGATCTCGCGCCCCTCCCCGCCATAGGCATCGCCCTGAAACTCGTCCTCGAGGGTGTAGCCGCCTTCGATCCCCGCAAGGCCCGCAGCGATGAGCGCCGCGAAGGCGAGATAGGGGTTGAGGTCCGATCCGCCGACCCGGCATTCGACGCGGACCGCCGCGCTGCCCGCGCCGCAGATCCGGTAGCCCGCCGTGCGATTGTCCTGGCTCCAGACGGCCTTGGTGGGCGCGAAGGTGCCGGCCTGGAAGCGCTTGTAGGAGTTGATATTGGGCGCGAGGAAGAGCGTCGTCTCGTTCGCATGGGCGAGCAGCCCGGCGAGCCAGGCGCGCATGGTCTCCGACATCCCGTACTGTCCCGAGGCATCGCGGAAGGCGGACCCCTCGGCGCGGGCCAGCGATTGGTGGATGTGGCAGGAGGAGCCGGCGGCCGTGTAGTCCCATTTCGCCATGAAGGTTGCCGCGCGGCCCTTGGACCAGGCGATCTCCTTCACCCCGTTCTTTGTCAGCACATGGGTGTCGGCCGCATCGAGGGCGTCGGAATAGCGGACGTTGATCTCTTCCTGGCCCGCCCAGGCTTCGCCTTTGGTGTTCTCCACAGGGATGCCTGCGCCGAAGAGGCCGTTGCGCATCGCCCGCATCACATCCTCCTCCTTGGTCGTCTGGAAGACGTGGTAATCCTCGTTATAGGGGCTGATGAGGTTGAGGTCGCGGTAGCCCTTGCCATGGGCCTCATCGAAACTCTCCTTGAAAAGGTAGAACTCAAGCTCCGAGGCCATGTTGGCGGTGAAGCCATGGGCGGCTAGGCGGGCAACCTGGGCTTTCAGGATGGCGCGCGGCGAGACCGGGACCTCCGCATGGCCGTGATGGTCGAGCACGTCGCAGAGCACCAGCGCCGTGCCTTCGAGCCAGGGGACACGGCGGAGCGTGCTGAGGTCCGGCTTCATGGTGTAGTCGCCATAGCCCTTCTCCCAGCTGGCGGACTGGTAGCCAGGCACGGGCTCCATCTCCGCATCGACGGTCAGCAGATAGTTGCAGGCATGGGTTTCGTGCACGCCCGCATCGAGGAAATGCCGCGCGTGGAACCGCTTGCCCATCAGGCGCCCCTGCATGTCGGTCTGAGCCATGATCACGGTATCGATCTCACCGGTGCCAACGGCGGTCTCGAGATCCTCAAGGGTCAGATTGCCGGGCATGAGCATCTCCATTGGACGAGGGCGCGGGCATGGGGTGGGGCGGGATCGGCGGTGTGCCGACTGCCGTGTAAGAGACGGCGCGGCCCATCCATCTGTCAACGCGTTTTGGAGAAACGGCCTCAGACGCGACGGCCGCCGCCAAAGTCCCGGGCTTGACCCAGGACCTCGCGGGCTGCGGCAGGGAGAAGGCGGTCCCGGGTCAAGCCCGGGACCTTG
>JBCCLX010000599.1:0-1755 GCA_039026635.1 Pseudomonadota bacterium | reverse complement strand
CGCATAAGCCACGGCGTGGACGAGGAAATCGAGCCGACCCCACTTATCGGTAACCTCGGCAAAGACGGCGTCGATGGAAGCCGGATCCGTCACGTCGCAGGGCATCACGATGGGCGAGCCGACGCTTTCGGCCAAGGGGCGCACGCGCTTCTCCAGCGCCTCACCCTGGAAGGTGAAGGCAAGCTCTGCCCCCTGCTCGGCGCAGATTTTCGAGATCCCCCAGGCAATGGACCGGTCGTTGGCAACCCCGAGCACGAGGCCTTTCTTGCCGGCCATAAGACCCGTTGACATGGGACGCGCTCCTTCGCCGTTCGAGGGTTGTCCGCTTAAGGAGTTTTCACGCGGGCATCAAGGCGGGCGTGGCGGGCGCGGCTGCAGGGGCCTGCGACGCTGCAACCCCCGGCGCCCATTTCCCCAGAGCCAGCGGCGCGTTATGGCGGGGCAAGAGAGACGGGCCGACGGAGGATGGCATGGAGCTGGAGACGGGTGGCACACTCGGGGGGATCTTCGCGACCGAGAGACCCTACGCCCTCGCCCAGAGCTGGCTCGAGGAGGCGGGCAAGACCGAGCCGGAGGATGCGAATGCGGTGGCACTGGCGACCGCTGACGCAGCGGGGCTGCCCGATGTGCGCATGGTCTTGCTGAAGGAGATCGAGGCCGATGAGACCGCCGGCGGCTTCGTCTTCTACACCAACTTCGAGGGCGCCAAAGGACAGCAGCTGGCCGAGAACCCGCAGGCAGCACTTGTCTTTCACTGGAAGTCGCTGCGCCGCCAGGTGCGGCTGCGCGGACCCGTCGAGCAGGTCAGTGGAGAGCAGGCCGACGCCTACTACGACAGTCGCGCCTATCAATCCCGCATCGGGGCCTGGGCGAGCCAGCAGTCCCGCCCGCTCGAGAGCCGTGGCAGCTTGATGCGCGATGTGGCGGCGACGGCCGCGCGCTATCCCATCAACCCCCCGCGCCCGCCGCATTGGGGCGGGTTCCGCATTCGGCCGATCGAGATGGAGTTTTGGGCCGACGGGCAGTTTCGCCTGCACGACCGGTTTCGCTGGACCCGGAGCGCACCCGAAGCGCGGGACTGGGCGGTGAGCCGCCTCCATCCCTGAGTGCCTGCGCGGCCCGTGCTCCAACGCGCCAGCGCGATGCGATCTTTCCCCTGCGGCGCGCCCGATTGGCGTCGCCTGCCCCCCTGTGCAAGCGCGAGTGCCGTGTTAGGCATGAGCCCTACCTGATCGCGCTGCGCGTTCGGGCACTTGGCGGCAGCATGCCGGTGAGGAGGCGGGGATGACCGAGAACGCGGAACGCAGGACGTTGTTGCTGACGGGGGCGAGCCGGGGGATCGGGCATGCGACGGTCAAGCGGTTCTCATCGGCTGGCTGGCGGGTGATCTCCTGCTCGCGCCAACCCTTTCCTGAGGATTGCCCCTGGGAGGCAGGGGAGGAGGACCACATCCAAGTCGATCTCTCGGACCCGCATTCGACCATTGCCGCCGTCGATGAGATCCGCTCGCGCCTGCCCGATGGGCGCCTGCATGCGCTGGTCAACAACGCCGGGATTTCACCCAAGGGTGAGGAGGGCGGCCGGCTCAACACCATCGACACGGATCTACGCACTTGGGGGCGTGTCTTCCACGTGAACTTCTTCGCGAGCGTGGTCCTGGCGCGCGGGCTTTTTCAGGAGCTGAAGGCGACGACCGGCGCCATCGTCAACGTGACCTCGATCGCAGGCGCCCGCGTGCACCCGTTTGCGGGGGCT
>JBCCLX010000598.1:0-1767 GCA_039026635.1 Pseudomonadota bacterium | reverse complement strand
GCGCTCGCCCGCGCGCTCGTCTTCGAGCCGGATCTCCTGCTCCTCGACGAACCGCTGTCCGCGCTCGATAAAAAGCTGCGGGCGGATCTGCAGTGGGAGCTGAAATCGCTGCACCAGCGCCTCGGCACCACCTTCATCTACGTCACGCATGACCAGGACGAGGCGCTCTCGATGTCCGACGAGATCGTCATCATGAACAAGGGGCGCATAGAGCAGCAGGGTCGACCAGGCGATCTCTACGAACGCCCTGAGAGCCGCTTCGTGGCGGATTTCCTGGGCAAGTCCAACTTCCTGGAAGGCCGCGCGAAGGAGACCGCGGGGGACCGGCTGGCCTATGAGGTCGCGGGTCTGCCTCTCGTCACCGCCACACCCCGCAGCCGAGCGGCCGGCAGCCCCGTCACCGTCGCGCTGCGCCCCGAGAAGATCACCATCGCGCCCGGCGGCCAGGCACTTGCGATGGACAACACGGTCGAGGGCACCGTGACCGCCTTCAACTACTTCGGCGCCAACTACCAGTTCCGCGTCGCCACGGGCCCCCTCGGCGACATGCTGGTCACAGCCCATGCCTTCACCTGCGCGGTCGAGCCCGCCGAGGGCACGCCCGTCACCCTTGGCTGGAACGCCGAGGCCTCCGTTCTCGTGCGCGACCCCTGAGAGGGCCGCGGACCACCGGCGCGCGGCGAGAAGACCCTGCGCCAAAACACAGGGAGACTACCCATGAGTATCCTCAAGACGCTCTACGAGAAGGATCTCTATCCGGAGATCGAGGACACGATCGATGAGGCCGGCGCGTTCCAGCGCGACCTGATCGAGATCGCGGCCGAGCGCCATGCGAAGGGCGAGATCGACCGCCGCGGCTTTCTCACGGCGCTGGCCGGCATCGGCGCCCTCGGTGTGATGAGCCTGCCCTCGGGCGCGAAGGCCGCAGCTGGCGAGTTGGTCGTCGTCAACTGGGGTGGCCCGGCGGTCGATGCCTATCAGACGGCCTTTGGCGAGCCCTTCACGGCCTCGAGCGGCATCAAGGTGGTGATCGACGGGACCGGGCCGCTGCTCTCGAAAATCCGGGCCATGGTCGAGTCCGGCGCTGTCACCTGGGACTGTTGCGACACGGGCGCGGCCACCACGCTGGTGCTCGAGAAGGCCGGCGTCATCCAGGCCATCGACTACTCGGTCGTCGACAAGAACAAGGTCGTGCTCGATTACGCCTATGACTATGGCGTCGCAAACTACCTCTTCAGCTACATCCTCGCCTACAATGAGAAGATGATCGGCAAGGCACCGGCGAGCTGGGCGGACTTCTGGGACACCGCCGGCTTCCCCGGCATGCGGACGCTGCGCAAACAGCCGAACGGCATGCTCGAGGCGGCGATGTTTGCCGCCGGCAAGACCGCGGAAGAGATCTACCCCATCGACCTCGATCTCGTGATGGAGAAGCTCAAGGAGATCCGCGACGACGTGATCGTCTGGGGCTCCGGCTCGCAGAGCCAGGAGCTGTTCCGCACCGGTGAGGTCGCGATGGGCAACATCTGGCACACCCGCGCCAATCTGCTCAATCGCGACATGGACGGCGAGGTGACTTGGACCTGGAACCAGGGCATTGCGACCGCCGGCATGTGGAACATTCCCAACAACAACCCCGCCGGCACCGAGGCCGCCATGGCCTTCGTCGCCTCCTCCCAAGATCCGCAGCAGCAGGTGACGCTCTTCGGTCTGATGGGCAATGGCCCTGCCAACCCGGCCGCCTCCGAGTTCGTGCCGGAGGATCGC
>JBCCLX010000597.1:0-1776 GCA_039026635.1 Pseudomonadota bacterium | reverse complement strand
GTCAGTTCCTCGGGGCGCTCCCCGGCCTCGGTGTAATTGGCCGCGAGCAGCATCGCCGTTTCCGCGGCTTCGGGCTGCAGGAGGCCTGCAACCACCAGATCGCGCAGCATCGGCATGGTTTCGAAAAGGCGCAGCTCGACAGCGCCGATGGGCAGCATCTGAGGCTGCAGGAATTCGACGGCGCCGGTGGCGTCCAGGCTCGCACCCAGCGCGCCCAGATGCGCGTTCACGATCTCAAGCGTGCCGATCTCGGCCGGCAAGGGCGCATCCGGGCCCGCTAGCCGCATCGTGCCGGTAAGCTCCAACACCAGCTCCATGGGCGCATGGTCGAGCGCCGCTTCGGGGTCGAGCGCGTCCCAGAGTGCGGGGTCCGGCGCAATCTCCGCGGCGGCGAGGCGCAGTCGGAGGGGGCCCATGCCCGCATCGGGGTCCGTGGGCGCGGCATAGGCGAGGTCCAGGCGGTTGATCGCGATGGGCCCCCGCAGCCGCGCCGTCTCCGAGGCCGGGTCGAGCGTGAGGCGCAGGGCTTCGAAAGTGCTCGCGGCATCGAGGTGACCAGGCTCGATCTCCACAAGCGTGGCCACGCTGCCATGGGCCAAGACCAGCCGGCCGTCGGAGGAGACGGCGGCTGCGCCCTCGGATGGCGCGGTCGCCAGAACCGTCTCCGTCGGCCCGGTTTGCAGCGTCGCGCGGACGGGCAGGCCGGAGAGCCCCGCCGCAAGGGCCCCCACCAGCGGACGACCCGAGAGCGTGACGCGCCCCGTCAGGAGCGGGCGCTCGGCGATGGCGTCGATGGTGTAGCGAAAGCGGTCCTCGGCAGGGCCACGCTGTCCCTCACCCGTGATCACCGTCTCCAGACGCTCGGCAGAGAGGGAGAGCCGGGCCTCGGGCCCCTCGGTCATGAGCCGGCCTTTCAGGGATACCAGTTCGCCCGCGAGGCCTTCGAGCCCGGGTATCACCGTCGCGCTCGCCTCGGAGGCGTCTTGAACGGGCTTGTGGACGGCCAGAACCGAGATGGCGGCGAGATCGACGGCCGGGTTCCCGCCGGCCTCCGAAACAGTCGCGGTCAGTGCATCGGCTTCGATTTCGAAGAGCCGCTCGGTCTCGCCCTTGACCCGCAGTGTAAAGCTCCGCGGGAAGACGACGGCGAGACTGTCCGGGTCCTCGGCGCCGATGGCGATGTCGAGGCGGGGCAGGCGGGCCGCGAACTCCGTCGTCTCGATATCGATGCCGCTGAGCGCCAGCTCATAACCTGCGGGATAGCCACCGGTCTCAGCACCTTCCCAGGTGATCGCGATCCCAGCCTGGGCCAGTCTGTCGGCCTCCAGATCGAGCCGCGCCTCGAGGCTCCCGCGCCCGGCAAACCAAAGCCCACTCCACAAAGCGGCGCCAGCGACCAGGATCAGCGCGGTGATCAGGGCGATGCGTTTCATCCAACGGTCCTTCGCGTCAGTCCGTACCAGTAGCACTGGTGCCGAGGGGCGTGGTCGGCTTCGAGATCATGTAGCGGCGCACCCAGATCAACTCCCGTTCGGCACGTGTGATCGCGACATAGGCGAGGCGCTTCCAAAGCGGCAGTCCCGCCTCGGTCTGGCCCGCGCGGGCGGCCGCCATCAGATCCGGGGCAAAGACCTGCACGCGCGGCCATTGCGACCCCTGGGATTTGTGGATCGTGACCGCCGAGCCATGCAGGAAGACCGCCCCGAGGCGGGCGGCACAGGGCATCAGCGGCTCGGCCTCGGGCTGCTCGACCTGGATGATGGCCGAGACGGAGAG
>JBCCLX010000596.1:0-1781 GCA_039026635.1 Pseudomonadota bacterium | reverse complement strand
AGATCGACTGGATCGAGAAGGGCAGATCGGCGTCGCCCGCCACCCCTTCGCGCCCATCGGCCGTGACGATCGCCATGGCGAAGCGGTCGGCCGGGACGGTCGCGAGCGCGGGGATGTAATCCGCCACGCGCCCTTCCGCCGCGCGAGGCCGGGCGGCGTCTACGATCTCGATGAGCAGGGCCGACAACGCAGGATCCGCCGTGATCCCTGTCATGCCCGTTGCTTGCACCGCCTGCCCCATGGCCGCCTTCTAGCGAGGCGCTGCGCGGCAGGCCAGGAGCGATGCCGCTCGGATGGAAAAGAGGGAGGCGCCGCCCTCTGGTCTTCCTGCCTTAGCCGCGACAGGGTGGGGCAGCGTTCCCTGCAACCGACAAGGCTCCCCCATGCTGATCGATCCCGTCCGCCTGCTCTCCGATCTTCATCGGCTCCGTCAGTTCGGCCAGGTGGAGACCGGCGTGGTGCGTCCGGCCTTCGAGCCTGCGGAGATCGAGGCGCGGCGTTGGACGGCGGAGCGGATGCGCGAGGCGGGACTGAGCGTCCATATCGATCCGGTGGGCAACGTCTTCGGCCTGCCCGAGGGGGAGGGTCCTTGGCTGCTGCTCGGCTCTCATACCGACAGCCAACCGGAGGGCGGCTGGCTCGATGGGGCCTATGGGGTGATCGCCGCGCTCGAAGTGGCGCGCGCGCTGCCCGGCCGGGTCGCGGTCGTGAACTTCCAGGACGAGGAGGGCCGTTTCGGCGGGCTCACCGGCTCCACGCTCTGGTCCGCGCAAAGCACCAATCAGGGCCCGACCTTGGCTGAAGCCGATGGCTGGCAGGCCGCGGACGGGACGCATCTGGGCGGCGCGCGGACGCGCATGGAGGAGACCGTGGGCGCGGCCTGGGTCTCGCCCGCCCGCTTCAAAGGCTTTCTGGAGATCCATATCGAGCAGGGGCCACGCCTGGTGGAGGCGGGCGAGGCGGTTGCGGTGGTCGATCGGATCGTCGGCATCGGCCGGGCCGAGGTGGTCTTCATTGGCGAGCAGAACCACGCCGGTACGACGCCGATGACGCGTCGGCGGGATGCCTTCAACGGGCTGACGAGCTTCGCGCTCGTGGTGAACAACGCGCTCAAAGCCATCGCGGATGAGGCGACGGTCTGGACGATCGGTCGGGTCGAAGTGCTTCCCGGCGCCTCCTCCATCGTGCCCGGCCGCGCCACGGCCTCGATCCAATGGCGCACCGACGATCCGACGCGATTGCAGGCCATGTCGATGGCGGTTCACAAATGCGCCGCTGCCGTGAGCGAGAACCTCGGCCTCGAGCACCATGTGGAGGAGAGCCCCGCCCTGCCGCCCCGCAGCTTCGATCCAGCCTTCTGCGAGGCGTTGGATGCCGCGGCCGAGACGGTGGCGCCCGGGCGCTGGCGGCGGCTCACCTCCGGCGCCATGCATGATGCGACCAATGCGCAAACGGTGATGCCCTCGGCAATGCTCTTCGTGCCCTCGATCGGGGGGATCAGTCACAGCTTCGCGGAGGACACCGCCGAGGACGATCTTGTCACAGGTGCCGAGGCTCTGGCGCAGGCGGCCGCACAGCTCGCTTGAACGCGTAGCCTGCTGGTTCGGCCTGACCTGTTAGGCCTTTATTTACTGCCCGGCGCGCGCCCGCAGCGCGGGGACGTCGAGCAGTGTGAGCCGGCGGCCAGAGCGCTCGATGAGCCCCAGATCGCGGAGCCGCGACATCTCGCGCCCCACAGCCTCGCGCTGGGAGAAAATCAGGGCCGCGAGTTCCTGCTGGGT
>JBCCLX010000595.1:0-1795 GCA_039026635.1 Pseudomonadota bacterium | reverse complement strand
GACGACGACATCCTAGCGCTCGTCACCGAGACCCAGGCCGATGGCGCGGCCGAGGTCGTGAAGCTCAAATTCCTGCGCGTGATCTGCGGGACCGAGGCGCCCCAATCGGCCGATGTGATCCTCGAGATCGACGGTGAGGAGAAGCGCTATACCGCGAAGGGCGACGGCCCCAACGATGCGGCGTTCAAAGCGGTCTCCGCTCTCGTACCTCACACGGCCCAGCTTGCCCTTTACCAGGTCAGCGCGGTGACCGAAGGCTCGGATGCACAGGCGACTGTGAGCGTGCGTCTTGAGGAAGACGGCAAGATCGCGACCGGGCAAAGCTCGGACACCGACACCGTCGTGGCGAGCTGCCGGGCCTATGTCCACGCGCTCAACAAGCTGATCATCCGCCGCCGCAAGACCGCACCGAACGCCGAAGCGGTCTGATCACGAAGGCCTGTGATCCCCCGGACCAACCGGGGGATCCCCGTATTTCGTTGTGGGATGGCACGGTCGGGCCGGGCCACGGCCGCCTCGACGCCGATCCCATCCGCCCCGACGCCGCTCCGACGCCGCTCTGACGCTCTAAAGGCGCTCTGCTCCCCTTTGCAGAGCGAAATCGGGCTCCTATAAGCGGCGCACTTTGGCGATCCTGACTCGCAGCGTCGCCTATTCCTACAATGACGTGGCACTGCCCCAGACGAGGTTGCGATGATCGGCGGACTGTTCGGCATGTTTTCGAACGACATGGCCATCGACCTGGGGACGGCCAACACCCTCGTCTATGTGAAGAACAAGGGCATCGTGCTCAACGAGCCCTCGGTGGTCGCGTATCAGACGATCCAGGGGAAGAAAGAGGTCAAGGCCGTCGGCGAGGATGCCAAGCTGATGCTCGGCCGCACGCCCGGCTCGATCCAAGCGATCCGGCCCATGCGCGACGGCGTGATCGCGGACTTCGAAGTCGCCGAAGAGATGATCAAGCACTTCATCCGGAAAGTGCAGCCCAACACCTTTCTCTCGAAGCCCAAGATCGTCGTCTGTGTGCCCTATGGCGCGACGGCTGTGGAGGAGAAGGCAATCGAGACCTCGGTCATGCAGGCCGGCGCACGCAAAGCCTTCCTGATCGCCGAGCCCATCGCCGCCGCCATTGGCGCGGGGCTCCCGATCACTGAGCCGACGGGTAGCATGATCGTCGATATCGGCGGGGGCACGACCGAGGTCGCGGTCCTCTCGCTCTCGGACATCGTCTACGCGCGCTCGGTGCGCACCGGCGGGGACAAGATGGACGAGGCGATCATCAGCCATCTGCGGCGCCAGCATAACATGCTGATCGGCGACGCGACGGCCGAACGGATCAAGAAGGACATCGGGACCGCCCGCATGCCCGCCGATGGTGTGGGCAAGACGATGATCATCCGCGGGCGCGACCTCTTGAACGGCGTGCCGAAGGAGCAGGAAATCACCCAGGCTCAGATCGCCGAGAGCCTGTCCGAGCCGGTGCAGCAGATCGTCGAGGCGGTGATGGTCGCGCTTGAGGCCACACCGCCGGATCTGGCGGCCGATATTGTCGATAATGGCGTCATGCTCGCCGGCGGCGGGGCGCTGCTCGGCAGCCTCGATATCGCGCTACGCGAACAGACGGGCCTTGCCATCTCCATCGCCGAGGAACCGCTCCATTGTGTGGCGCTCGGCACCGGCCGCGCCTTGGAGCATCTCGACAGGCTAGGCCACGTGATGAAAATCTCAGTCTAGTATAGGCTGCGATACCGGCCGGATGTCGGGCGGTGCGCTATAGCGAGGCAGCGCAAAGCGG
>JBCCLX010000594.1:0-1816 GCA_039026635.1 Pseudomonadota bacterium | reverse complement strand
GATCGGCGTGACGAAGTTGTATTTCGAGAAGTCGAAGACCTCGACCTTGTCCTTGATCTCGGCAAAGAGCGGCGTGAAGGGCCAGGGCGTGTACATCGCCCAGTTCGCCAGATCCGGCTGCCAGTCCCAGGCCATCTGGAAGGTCTCTTCCAGGGTCTCGGGCGTCTCGTTGTCGAGCCCGACGATGAACTGTGCCTCGGTGAAGATGTCCGCCTCGCGCAGCAGCCGGATTGCCTCCTTGTTCTCGGCGACCTTGGTCTCCTTGTTGAAGCGGTCGAGCTTGAGCTGTGCCGCCGCCTCCGTGCCGAGCGACACATGCACGAGGCCGGCCTTACGGTAGAGGGGCAGCAGCTCGCGATCGCGATAGATATCGGTCACGCGGGTGTTGATGCCCCATTTCACGCGCTCGTTGAGCCCGCGGGCGATCAGCTCTTCGCAGAACTGGACGAACTTCTTGCGATTGATGGTCGGTTCTTCGTCGGCGAGGATGAAGAAGCCCACGTTGTGGTCGTCCACCAGCCGCTCGATCTCGTCGACGACCTTTTTCGGGTCGCGCACGCGATAGTCGCGCCAGAATTTCCATTGGCTGCAGAAGGAGCAGGTGAAGGGGCAGCCGCGCGCCATATTCGGGATCGCCACCCGCACGCCCAGCGGCACGTAGATGTACTTCTCCCATTCCAGCAGTGACCAATCGGGGTCGATCTGGTCCAGCTTCTTCACGGTGCTCGCGGCCTGTGTCGCCACGATCTTGTCCCCGTCGCGGAAAGCGAGCCCCTTGATCGCCTTGCGGTCCGCTGGCCAGCGGCCCTCGGCGATGGTGCGGATCAGGTCCTGGAAGATCTCCTCGCCCTCACCGCGGACGATCACATCGATCCAGGGCGCCTCGGAGAGCACCTGCTTGTACATGAAAGTCGCGTGGATCCCGCCCAGCACCCGCACCGCGGAGGGACACACATCGCGCGCGATCTCGAGCACGCGCTCGGCGGTGTAGATCGAGGGCGTGATCGCCGTTGTGCCGACGACATCGGGCTCCAGCGCCTTGAGCCGCGCGCCCAGTTCCTCGTCCGGCAGATCATTGGTCATGGCATCGATGAAGTGGATGTCATCGAAGCCGGCCGCGCGCAGGTGCCCCGAGAGATAGGCGACCCATGCCGGCGGCCAATTGCCCGCGATCTCGGCGCCACCAGAGTGATAGTTGGGATGGATCAGGACGATGCGCACGGGTGACCTCCTTCTGATGTAAGCTTCAGTTGACAGTCTGTGTGTCTCGTGACGCTGACATGGATCAATTCGAACGCCGAATGCCTAAGCAGTGCCCATCGCTGCGGCTTTGATGGGCTCGAGGGGTCGAAGGGACCGGGTGGCAAGGCCAAAGGCCTTGCCTCGCCCATCCCGCGGCGGTGAGAGTGCGTCGCGGCGGTTATGCCGCGCGTCATGGCCTGAAGCAGACATCCTCATCTCCCATGTCCGATCTCGCCACCGAGCCGCCGTCTCTCCTGCGCCGTCGCGCGCGGTTGCGGCGGGTCTGGCACTGCTCACTCGTCGTCGCGGCCCTACTCACGCCCGTGAGCGGGACGCCGGCGATGGCCGGGGATGTTCTGGTCTTTGCCGCTGCGAGCCTGCGAGGGGCGCTCGACGCGGTGGCCGAGGATTGGGCACGCAGCACCGGTCAGCACGCCACCCTCTCCTTCGCCGGCAGTTCGGTCCTGGCGCGTCAGATCCAGCAAGGGGCGCCGGCGGATGTGTTCGTCTCGGCCAATCCCGATTGGATGGCGGTGATTGAGGCTGAGGGCCTGGTCCTGCCGGGCACGCAGCG
>JBCCLX010000593.1:0-1822 GCA_039026635.1 Pseudomonadota bacterium | reverse complement strand
CGCGCGCGACTCGCGCACGATCATCGGGACCTCCTCTGTGGGGTTCACCTCGGGCAGCGTGAAGAGCACGTTGACCAGGGTGACGTCGCCGGCCTCGGGCAGCAAAAGCCCCATGATCTCGGCACGCTCCCGCGCGAGCGCCTCGATCTCGGCCGCCTCCTCCAGCGTCACATTCGCCGGGTCTTCCACCAGATCGCGCACGACCATGCCCTCGGCATCGGCATAGGTGTGTTGGAAGTTGGTGAGGCTGTCGACGCGGCGCACGAAGGGCAGCTGCCAGGAGCGCTCGGTGATCTCGCCGATGGCGGCGAGCGTTTCGGGGCTGAAGACCTTACCGCTGTCGGGGACGACCGCGATCATCAGGTTGTCGTCTTTGGTGAAGGCCGCCTCGAAGGCATCGAGTGCCTGGCGATCCGGGTTCTCCGGGGCGAAGAAGATGCGGGCCGAGGGGTCGGGCGGCCAGATACCCCCGATGCGGCTGACGGCTGTGGCCGCAAGCGCGAGACAGAGAACCATCAGCAACCAGCGGTTGGCGACGACGGCATGGGCGAAACGGCTGGCGGGAGCCTGGTGGGGGACGTCTCTCACGCTGTGTCTCCGGCATCGACCCGGGGAGTCGGGACGCGCCGGAGAGTGACGTCGGGTTGTGCAGCCGTCAACGCCGATGAATAAATTTTTGCGATTTTATTCAGCGTTCCGTTGCGACAGCCAAATTCCCGTCAACACCAGTGCCAGCGCCACGCCATGATAGAGCGAGAAAACCTCACCCAAGAGCGCAATCGAAAGAAGGGCGGCGAAGATGGGGACGAGGTTGATAAAGACCCCTGCGCGCCCCGGCCCGATCAGATCGACGCCCCGCAGGAAGAAGAGCTGGGCGAAACAACTCGGGAAGAGCGTGACGTAAAGCGTCACCACCCAGCCCTGCGCGGTGGGCCAGGACGGGCCCACAATGATGGCCTCACCCACGGCGAAAGGCACAGCCGACAGCGCCGCGATGGGGCACATGAGGGCGAAGAAAGCGCGCCCTGGCATCGCCGGGCGGCGCGCCAGCGCCACGGTGTAGCCCGAGTAGAGCAGGCAGGCGCCGAGCATCAGCGCGTCCCCGGGATTGAGGCCTTGTTCGAGGACCGCCGAGACGCTCCCCTTGGAGGCTACGATGATCACTCCGGCCAGCGTCAGGGCGACGCCGACCGCCTGGACCGGCGCCACGCGTGTGCCTTGGAAGAGGTAAGCGCCTGCGAGGACGAAGACGGGCATGGAGCCCTGCAGGATCCCGATCGTGATCCCTGTCGTTGTGTGCGAGGCGGCGTAGAACATGGCGTTGAAGCAGGTGAAGCCTGCCGTCGCCATGAAGGCGATGCGCGGCAGTGCCGGCCGGATCACCGCCCAATGCGCCCTGATCTCGCCCCCGAAGAGGGGCAGGAGCAGCAGGCTGACACCGGCCCAGCGCAGAAGGACCAGCGCGAAGGGCTCCACATGGCCCTTGGCGAGCTGGCCCGCGATGACATTGCCCGCCCAGAAAAGCGCGGTCAGCGTCAACAGGATCGCGGGCTGGCCGTTGAACCAAGCCAGTCCCCTTCCCAGCGTCGCGCCGCCTTGCCCCTGCATCCGGTCCTCCGATGGTCCGGTCCTGCCCTCGTCGGCGGCCGGTTGGCTATGATAGCGCCTCTCGAAGAACCAGCACCCGGCCCTGGTGGCAACCTGCTATGCGCGGCCAGGGAGAAAGAGGACCCCGCCCATGCCGCGCCTAGCCAGCCTCGCCATGTATGACACACCATCGGCCTCGGCGGCGTTCTGGTCGGCCATCGCCGATCGGCTGAGG
>JBCCLX010000592.1:0-1824 GCA_039026635.1 Pseudomonadota bacterium | reverse complement strand
GCAGGGCGGCCGGGCCAAGGTAGTCCGGGTTCATCGTCACCGTATCGCAGGCCGCATAGCAGATCCCGCAGTTGATGCACTCGATCCCGGCATCGGCGGCACCGCGCGCCTCGCTCTGAGGGTCCACCGGTGCGATGGGGTCCGTGCGTCCCGCAGAGGGGTGGTGCACCGCCTCCGCCTCGACCCATTTGTCGAAGAACGGATCCATATCGGCGACCAGATCCTTGATCACCGGCAGATTGCGCAGGGGCGCGATTTCGATGGGTCCCGCGCCCGCGACCTTGCGCACATGCGTCCGACAGGTCCAGCGCGGCACGCCGTTGACCATCATCGCACAGGAGCCGCACATGCCGACGCGGCACGCGAAACGGTAGGTCAGCGTCGGATCGGCGTAGTGCTGGATCCAGGAGACGAGGTCGAGCACGGTCTGGCTCTCATAGGCTGGCACCTCGAAAGTCTCGAAGGCGCCGCCCGTCTCATCGCCGCGCCAGACCGACACGGCGCGTGTCTCTTGCCCCTCTGCCAACGCCGTCTTGGGCGCCCCGTCCATGCCGTTCTCCCGCTGCCGCCGGTCTTGCGCCGGTTCGTAGCGTAGATAAACCGACTGGCGCCAAGGCAAAAACCCGCAATCTTGCCTCATGCCACGCTCGTGACTTTTCGGTTGACCCTGGCGGATGGGGGGCGGTCTGGGTGTAGGCTGGCAGTACCGCCCTGGCGGGGCGTGAGGAGAGACCCATGGATCGCGATCGCGCGCATTTCCTGCTGCTGAACATCGGGCATTTTCTCGATCATCTCTTCATGCTGGTCTTCGCGAGCGTCGCGGCGCTGGCGCTCTCCCGCGAATGGGGCGTCAGCTACGGGGAGCTTCTGGCCTATGCGACGCCCGGTTTCGTCGCCTTCGGGCTCTTCGCGCTGCCGGCGGGCTGGTTGGCGGACCGGTGGAGCCGCGACGGCATGATGGTCGTCTTCTTCATCGGGATCGGTCTCGCCTCGATCCTGACGAGCCTCGCCGCCACACCATTGCAGATCGGGATCGGCCTGTTCCTGATCGGCCTCTTCGCCGCGATCTATCATCCTGTCGGTCTCGCCATCGTCACCATGCGTTGGCGCAACACGGGCATGCGGCTCGCGGTCAACGGCGTCTGGGGCAATCTGGGGGTCGCAAGTGCCGCGCTCGTCACGGGCTTCCTGGTCGATCATGGCGGCTGGCGGCAGGCCTTCGTGCTGCCCGGTCTGGTCTCCATCGCGGCGGGGCTCGGCTATCTCGCACTCTGGCGGCTGAGCCCGGCGGCGGCCGACGGGCCTGCGGCACCGGCGCGGCCCGTGGAGGGGGCGACGGCGCGGGCGCTCCTGCGTGTCTCGATGATCGTGTTTCTGACGACGGCCGTTGCGTCCATCATCTTCCAGTCGACGACCTTTGCCCTGCCCAAGATGTTCGACGAACGGCTGGCGGGACTTGCCGAGCGGCTGGCCGGTGCGCTCTCGGGCGCGGGGCAGGGTGCGGATGGGCAGGGGGATGTGGCGACGCTGATCGGTGCCTTCGCCTTCGCGGTCTTTGCGGTTGCCTCCATGGCGCAGCTCGTGGTGGGGGCGCTTCTCGACAAGCTGGGGCCACGCCGCGTCTTTATGGGCGTGGCGGCCCTTCAGATCGTGTTCTTCGCCGCGATGCCTGGGCTTGAGGATTGGGCGGCGCTGGCAGTGGCGCTCGGCTTCATGCTGGGCGCCTTCGGGCAGATCCCGATCAACGACTTCATGATCGGCAAGATGGCGAGCGGGGCGGCTCGGGCGCGGGTCTATGGCGTGCGCTATGTCGTCAGCTTCTCG
>JBCCLX010000591.1:0-1831 GCA_039026635.1 Pseudomonadota bacterium | reverse complement strand
ATGCTGTAGGCGACGACGTCGGGAATACGCGCAAACTTGCCAATGAGGGCGACGGAGACGGCGATGGCGAGCACCACGATACCGACCCAGCGGTCGTTCACGGGCCCGTGGTTGACCGGCACCGTTTTCAGCTGTCGCAGAAACAACAGTCCGGACAGGAACGGGATGAGCGGGCCATGGCTGTATTCCGCCAGCTGCCAGCCCTCGAAGAGCGCCCCGATCCCCTCGCTGAACACCACGACCGCCAGCATGGCGTTTAGGACGAATAGGGCGATGCCCCCGTTATTGGTAAACACGCCCTCAAACCGGCCAAAGCCGCGATCAATGCTCGAAACTGACATGCGCTGACCCCTCTCCCGCGCAACCCCCATAGCAGAAGACAACTCAATCATGAATAGCGCGACCCTCGCGAGACTGGCTCTTAACAATGCTGTGTTCAATTCTGGGAGCGTTCCCAGAAGGGGGCGGCGCTGAGACAGGGGAGCGGAGGGAAGAGCATGCGGATCCTGTGCACCGGTGGCGCGGGCTATGTGGGCAGCCACTGCCTGCGCCATTTTCGCGATGCGGGCCACAGCGTGGTCGCGCTCGACGATCTGAGCGAGGGCAATCGCGAGGCCGTGGATGGCGTCCCGCTGGAAGTGGCGGACATTCGCGACGAGGTGGCGGTCGAGCGGATCTTGCGGGCCCATCGCATCGAGGCCGTGGTCCATTTCGCAGCGCTCGTCTCGGTGCCGGGTTCGCTCGCCGCGCCGGAGGCCTATTGGTCGGTGAACCTCGGGGGGACGCTGGCGCTGCTGAATGCCATGCGCGCGGCGGGCGTCATGCGGATCGTGGCATCAAGCACGGCGGCCGTTTACGATCATGATGCGGCAATGCCGCTCTCCGAGGCGTCACCCCTCGCACCGGCCACCCCCTATGGGACGTCGAAGCTCGCGATGGAGCAGGCGATCCGCGACTATGCGCGGGCCCATGGCATGGCCGGGACCTGTCTGCGCTACTTCAACGCTGCCGGGGCCGATGCGGATGGGCGCCATGGAGAGGCGCGCCTGAAAGAGAGCCATGTGCTGCCGCTCCTGATGCTCTATGCCCTTGGGCGGCGCGAGGCGTTCCGCGTGTTTGGGACAGACTGGCCAACGCCCGACGGCAGCTGCGTGCGGGACTTCGTGGCGCTACCGGATCTTGCGGCTGCGCATCTGCTCGCGCTGGAGGGGGCGGTTGCCGGTGAGATGGCGGTCTACAATCTGGGCACAGGGCGTGGGACCAGCGTGCTGGAGCTTGTGGCGGCGGCGGAGAGGATGATCGGGCGCTCTCTCGATTGCGCGCCGGCGCCGCGGCGGCCCGGCGATCCGCCGGTCCTGGTCGCCGATGCATCCCTGATCAAGAGGCGGCTCGGCTGGGCCCCGCAGGCCTCTGACGTTGAGCAGATCGTCTCCGCCGCCTGGGCCTGGCATAGCCGCCATCCGGCAGGCTATGGCGACCGCGGCTAGGCGCTCGGCCGATTGTCATCTTGCGGGTGTCTTGTACTCGATGATCTGGGCTTTGCCGCCGCGCTGGCGGTGGCGCCAATAGCGCAGCGCTCCGAGCAGTTCCGCCGGCTTCGCGAGCATCGTGAAGAGGCCGTAGAGGAGCGCCAGCCGGGGCGGATCGCCGAAATCGCGCCGTCGCCCCCGCGCAATGCGCAGCATTTGCGCGCCCCAGGCGAGCGGCAGCAGGGCAAGGCCCGCGATCGCCGCGAGCGGGCCTGCTGCAAGAGCACCGATCCCTGCGACGCCGACCACCATGCCGGGCATGGCCAGCGCCCAGATAAGCGTGCTGCGCAGCCGGGCGCGAT
>JBCCLX010000590.1:0-1835 GCA_039026635.1 Pseudomonadota bacterium | reverse complement strand
CGCCGGACGATGCGCGCACGATCGGGTCGGCCCATGCGGTCGAGATCTACAATCACGGCTGTGTCGTCGGCTCGGACCGCGGCCAGGGCATCGCGATCTGGGACATACTGCTCAACGATGGCAAACGGCTCTCCGGCTGTGCGACCGATGACGCGCATTTCGCGGGTCCCGACTATTTCGGTGGCTGGGTGATGGTGCGCGCCGAGGCGAATGAGCCTCAGGCGCTCGTGAGTGCGCTGCGCGATGGCGCCTACTACAGCTCCACTGGCCCCCAGCTCCACGATTTCCGGATCGAGGGGGGCACGATCACCGTCGAATGCTCGCCGGCGGAGAATGTGATCGCCATGGGGGCGCGCTCGGCCTCGGAGGTCGTGCATGGCCGGGCGCTCGGCCGGGCGGAGCTGCCCCTGACGGATCGGCTCGCCGCCGGGGGGTGGATCCGGGTTGCGGTGCAGGACGCCGCCGGCCGTCGCGCCTGGTCCAACCCGATCTGGCTCGACTGACCGCGCAGTCTCGTCCCGTTGCAGCCGATGACGGTCTCGGCCCGCCGCGTCTGGCCGGATGCTGCTCGGGCGCGGGCCCCTAGCCTGCGCAGTGCTTGTCTGTGAGGGTGAGGGATGAGCATAGCGCCTTCCCCCCCGCCCATCCGCGATGCCGTCGATGCCGATCTGCCGTCGATCACAGCCATCTATGACGATGCCGTGCGCCATGGAGCCGGCAGCTTCGAGCTGGAGCCGCCCAGTCTCGCGGAGATGACGGGACGCTGGCAGGAGGTGGTCGCGGCCGGGCTGCCGTGGCTCGTGGCGCTGCAGGGCGAGAGGGTGGCGGGCTATGCCTATGCGGGCCCCTATCGCCCGCGCCCGGGCTATGCGGCCACGCTGGGCTCCTCGGTCTATGTGGCGGCGGCGGCGCGGGGCGGGGGCATTGGGCGGGCCCTGTTGGCGGAACTCCTACACCGCGCGACGGCTGGGGGCTATCGGCAGATGGTGGCGACCATCGGCGACAGCGCCAACCACGCCTCGATCCGCCTGCACGCAGGGGCGGGTTTTCGGCATGTGGGCACGCTTGAGGGCGTGGGACGTAAGCACGGACGCTGGCTCGACACGGTGATCATGCAGCGCGCGCTGGGGCCCGGTGCCGAGACGCCCCCCGAGTGATCCGCCTGGCGCCCCTCAGCCCTTCTGCAGGGCGATATCCGGCGCATCCTCGGCCTTCATGCCCACCACATGGTATCCGCAGTCGACGTGGTGGCACTCACCCGTCACGCCGGAGGAGAGATCGGAGAGCAAGTAGAAACCGGCCTTGCCCACATCCTCCTGAGTGACGTTACGGCGCATGGGCGCGTTGAGCTCGTTCCATTTGAGGATGTAGCGGAAATCGCCGATACCACTCGCGGCCAGCGTCTTGATCGGTCCCGCCGAGAGCGCGTTCACCCGGATATTCTGGCGGCCGAGATCGGCGGCGAGATAGCGAACCGAGGCTTCGAGCGCGGCCTTGGCCACACCCATGACGTTGTAGTGCGGCATCACACGTTCGGCGCCGTAATAGGTCAGCGTCAGCATGCTGCCGCCCTTACGCATCAGCGGCTCGGCGCGCTGGGCAAGGGCTGTGAAAGAGTAGCAGCTGATCTCCATCGAGCGCGTGAAATTCTCGAGCGAGGTTTCGAGATAGCGGCCCGTCAGCTCGCTCTTATCCGCATAAGCCACGGCGTGGACGAGGAAATCGAGCCGACCCCACTTATCGGTAACCTCGGCAAAGACGGCGTCGATGGAAGCCGGATCCGTCACGTCGCAGGGCATCACGATGGGCGAGCCGACGCTTTCGGCCAAGGGGCG
>JBCCLX010000589.1:0-1852 GCA_039026635.1 Pseudomonadota bacterium | reverse complement strand
GCTGCCCTGCGGGATCAGCGCCCGCGGGCAGCGCGCGCGACGTTAAGCCCAGCCTCGATACGTGGCCAGAAAAGCTCTACCAGCACAGAGCCTGTCACCACGACGATCGCGAGGCCTTGGAGGAGCGTCAGGTCCTCCGAGAGGATGGCGACGGCGAGGATCGCGGCGATCACTGGCTTGAGGAAGAACAGGTAGCCGGCTCGCGTGATATCGGGCGCTGCCGCCAGGCCGCCGATCCAGAGGATCTGCGTAATCGTGGTGTTCCAGAGGGCAAGCGCGATCAGCGAGCCCCAGGCGACGGCGGGGCGGTCGAAGAGCGTCGTCGGATCGACCCAGGTGCTCCAGCCGATACCGACGGCAAGCCAAAGCGCGATACCCCCGATCGCGAGCGAGACGGCCGTGACCGGCACGGCGCCATACTGCGCGATGATCGGCTTGATCTTGATGGCGTACCAGGCGGCGCAGGCGGCGCAGACAAGGCCTAGGATGATGCCCAGAAGCTCATCCGGTCCTGCGGCAAGCGCGCCGAGCGCGCCATCCGTGATCAGCAGCACCAGCCCCACCATCGCACAGGCCCCGACCGCGATCTTGACCCGCGTAAAGGGCTGATTGTTGAGCCAGAGATTGGCGAGGCCGATGAAGATCGGGATCGTGGTGACGAGCGTGGCGACCTGGATCACCGTCGCGTAGTCGAGCGCGAGGTGGAAGGCGAGATAGGCCCCGGAGACACCGACGAGGGAATAGAGGACGAGCTGCGGGGCATGCGTGCGCAGCGGGGCGATCAAGGCGCGCGGCCCCGCCAGTGCCAGACCGACGGCGACAAGGCCGAGGCCACCGAGCAGATAGCGCCAGACCGAGACCTCCGCGCCGGCGACACCTGAGAGGACCGCGAAGAACTCGGAGGACGCGTGGCCCAGCACGCCGACGAAGACCGCGAGATAGGCCAGATGCGGTGGGATGCCGACAGGCGTCGAGGCGCTCACGCTGCGGCCTCCCGACCTTCGATCTCGGCCCCGAAGCGGGCGAGGCTCTCGGCCAGCCGTTCTGGGCGCTCTTGCGGGATCAGGTGACCCGTGTCGGGCCAATCCTCACGCCGGGCGTCGGGCAGGCGTGCGTAGAGACGGTCGACAACGGCTGGTTCGAAGAAAACGCGATCCTCATGACCCGTGATGACCAGGGTCGGCAGCGTGAGGGCTGCATAGTCGATCGCCCAATCGGCGCTCGCGGCATGGCGCATCAGGTTCATATGCCCGTGCTCCGGGTCGAGCGGGGTATAGGGCGCCTCGGTGATGAAGTTCGGCCGGGCGGCGGCGGCCATCTCCTGGTTCACCAGAAGCGGGAAGATGGCATCGAGGAAGAGCCCGACGCCGCCGGCACCCACGAGCTTCGGCATTGCATCGTTGATCCAGGCGATCCGCGGCCCGATCTCGCGTAGTGTGTTGAGGAGCACGAGACCGTCTGCGCGCATACCTGCCAGCACGGCATGAGCGGCGAAGAGCCCGCCGATCGAAAGGCCGACAGGGATCGGTCGGGCCGGTGCCAGGGTCGCGACCAGATGCGACAGATCCTCCACGATCAGACCTGGCGTCAGCGCCGTGCCGGGCGCAAAGGGCGAGCCGTCCTGCCCGCGAAAGTTGTAGCTGAGCGTCCCATAGCCCGCGTCTCGCAGCGCCGGCGCGACGACCGCCTCCCAGGCGCCTGTGTTGCCGGTCAAGGCGTTGACGAAGACGAAAGTGGGGGCGGTGGGGCGCGCTGGCGGATGATGGATATGCAGGAGCCCGTCACCCGGTCCGAGCGTCAGCGTGTCCATGGCGGTTCCCTTAAACAACCTTCGCGTTCTGCTGCAGTAGCT
>JBCCLX010000588.1:0-1905 GCA_039026635.1 Pseudomonadota bacterium | reverse complement strand
GCGGCCAGCGCCCAGTCCATCCCGCTGTTGGCGTCGATGGCCGCGCGCGCCCCCGCGGGCAGCGCCTCATAAGTCGCCTTGTTCATGGTCGCGACAAAGGCGAGCGCATAGAGGCCAAACTCGGTGTGCTGGTCCGAAACCTCATGGGCGCGGAAGCCAGAGACCGCCTCCCAGGGCAGGAGAAAACCGTCAATCGTGCCGCGCTCGGCCGCCTCATAAATCCGAGGGGCTGGCATGCCCACGGGCTCGGCGCCAAGCTCCTCGAGGAGGCGACCGATCACCGCCGTGGGACGGCGTAACTTCAGCCCCTCCAGATCCGAGAGCCGGGTCACCGGCTTGCCCTTGGTATGAATGTGGCCGGGCCCGTGCACATGGACGAAGAGGACATGCGTGTCGGCATATTCCGCATCGAGCGCCCCGCTGTCATAGAGCTTCTGAAAGGCGCAGGAGCCGATCTCCGCCGTCTCGAACAGCCCCGGCAGCTCCACGATCTGGGAGAGCGGGAAGCGCCCGGCCGTATAGCCCTGCACCGTCCAGGCGATGTCGGCGATCCCGTCGCGCGCATTGTCGTAGCCGTCCGGCGCGCGGCCGAGCGTCTGGGCGGGATAGATCGTGACATCCAGCGCACCGCCCGAGGCCGCATCCACCGCCGTCTCCCAGTCGGCGAAGAGCCCGCGGTTCTGCCAGCTCTCGACCGGCATGAAATGCGCGAAGTTGAGACCCTGCTGCGCCGCCGCCGGGGCTGGCGCGAGCCCGACGGCCGCGATGAGCGCGGCGAGAAGACCAAGGGCACTTGGCACAGGATAGAACGGGGCTCGAGAGGGGCATGGCAGCGAGACGGCGCGCATCGGCGTGATCCTTCGTTCGTGGTTGTTGGCCTCGTGACGGCAGCATGGCGAAGCGTCAAGGGCATGGTCTTGCGCGGACGCCCAGAGGAGGCCCAGAGCCTCTCCCGGCACCACCGCTCGCCGGATCTGGCTCGCACACTTCGGTGCGGGAGTGCAGCACCCCTACGCGAGTGCTTGCCCCCCGGAGCGTCATGCAGTATGCGCCGCCGCGATATCGGGGCGCAGAGGCGCGCGATGGCACTGGACGCGCAGAGGCGCGCGATGGCACTGGACAGCAAGAGGGCAGGCCCATGGCGAAGGCGAAGTTTGAGCGGACGAAGCCGCATGTGAACATCGGGACGATTGGTCACGTTGATCACGGCAAGACGACGCTGACGGCGGCGATCACGAAGTATTTCGGCGAGTTCAAGGCCTATGATCAGATCGATGGGGCGCCGGAGGAGAAGGCGCGCGGGATCACGATCTCGACGGCGCATGTGGAATACGAGACCGACGCGCGCCATTACGCCCATGTCGACTGCCCGGGCCATGCGGATTACGTGAAGAACATGATCACCGGGGCCGCCCAGATGGACGGCGCGATCCTGGTCGTGAACGCGGCCGACGGCCCGATGCCCCAGACCCGCGAGCATATCCTGCTCGCGCGCCAGGTCGGCGTGCCGGCGCTGGTGGTGTTCCTGAACAAGGTCGACCAGGTCGATGACGAGGAGCTGCTTGAGCTTGTCGAGATGGAGGTGCGTGAGCTTCTCGAGAGCTACGACTTCCCCGGCGACGATATCCCGATCATTGCCGGCTCGGCCCTGGCGGCCGTCGAGGGCCGTGACGACGGGATCGGCAAGGAGAAGATCCTCGAGCTGATGGCCTCGGTGGATGACTATATCCCGACGCCCGAGCGTCCCCTGGACAAGCCGTTCCTGATGCCGGTCGAGGATGTGTTCTCGATTTCGGGCCGCGGCACGGTGGTCACCGGCCGGGTCGAGACCGGGGTCATCAAGGTCGGCGAGGAGATCGAGATTGTCGGCATCCGCGACACCCAGAAAACCACGGTCACGGGTGT
>JBCCLX010000587.1:0-1915 GCA_039026635.1 Pseudomonadota bacterium | reverse complement strand
TCCGAGCACACGCGCGTTGCAGACAGTCGTCGTTGGCGCCGGTCCCGCAGGGCTCGAGGCCGCACGCACCCTAGCGGAGCGGGGCCATCGCGTGCAGGTGCTCGAAGCACTGGACCGGCCGGGCGGCCAAGTCGCCTATGCCGCGCGTATCCCCTGGCGACGGAACATGATCGGGATCACCCGATGGCTGTACGAGCGTTGCGAGGCGCTGGGGGTGTCATTCGCCTTCAACTGCTTGGCCGGTCCTGAGGAGGTCCTGGCGCTCACCCCCGATGTGGTTGTGTTGGCCACGGGCGGCCTGCCGCAGATGACAACAATCCCTGGCGCTGAGCCCCATGCGCACTCGGTTTGGGACGCGCTTGGTGGCGAGGTACCGGCTGAGGGGCGGATCCTCGTCTACGACGAGACCGCCAGTCAGAGCGCGCCGACCTGCGCCGAACACCTCGCGGCCGCAGGCGCCACGGTCAGCCTTGTCACGCCGGATCGGATGATCGCCGAGGATGTGGGCGTGACCAATCACGCCATTCATCTGCGCAACCTCGACGCCCTGAATGTGGCGATCCGCACGGATCTGCGGCTCTGCGAGATCACGCCGGAAGGGAACCGGCTGCAGGCCCGGTTCACCCATGAGTACAGTGCCCGGCGGCTGGAAGAGACCTTTGACCGTGTGATCGTGGACGTCGGCACCGTGCCCGACGAGACGCTCTACGAGAGCTTGGCGCCGGCCTCGGTCAACCTCGGCCAGGCCGATCAGGCCAGCCTCCTGGCGGGCCGGCGTCAACCCAGCCTCGGGCTGCTCGGCCAGGATCCCGGGCGCTACGCGTTGTTCAGGATCGGAGACTGTGTCTCCGCCCGCGGGATGCATGCCGCAGCCCTCGACGCCGCCCGCCTCTGCCAAAGCCTCTGAGCCGCCTTCATCGCTCGCTCAGCCCCGTCGCGCTCTCAGCCCCGTCGCTCGCTCCCCTCCCCCCGCTCAGTCTGCGCCAACACGCCAAAGCCGTGGCGTTTTGCCGAAGCGCCGCCTGAAGGCTTGGGAGAATTGAGCGGCATTTTGATAGCCCACCATGTTGGCCACATCGATGACCCGCAGGCCGCGATCCCGCTGCATCCGCTTCGCCGCCTCGTCGAGCTTCAGATCCAGGATGAACTGATAGGGAGACTGGCCCGTGCTCTGCCGGAACCGGCGGCTGAAGTGATGCCGGCTGATCCCCAGATGCCGCGCCAGCTCGTCGACCGAGATCGTCAGGTCGATGTGGTCGATGACATAGGCGTGCACGGCCTCGACTGCGCTCCCGGGAAGCGGCGACACCTCGCCCTTCTCGCCCTCGCTTTCCGTCTCGGCCGAGGTGTCGAGAAGCTGGTGCACGACCATATGGGCGGCATGGAGCAGCACGCTGTCCGAGACGCGGCCGGCATGGGTGTAGCCGACCTGCATCATCGTCGCCTCCACCATCGGATCGCGCAGCGGCTTGGACAGCACCTCGCGCTTCAGGCGCCGCGGCCAATGCTTGCCGAAGCTGTCGGCCAGCGCACTCACATGGATGCCGAAGCCGATGACCCGCATCTCGGGCCATTGGCCCGTGCCCGGCGAGGATGGTGCGGCGATCCCGATATCCCCGGGTTCCACGATCGTATCCAAATCCTGCCGCGCCGTGCGCTGCACGAGCGCGCCACCCCCGGACACGCACATCATGGCAAAGAGTGCCGGAATGTTCGGCACGTCGCCCACCCGTGCCGGATAGTTCGCATCATAGACGAGCACCGAGCGATCCGTTGACACCGTGAGGCTATGCACCTCCGCGTCGAATTGGTCGAACCGCTCCATCAGCTTGGTCTCGGGGGGGATGCGCATAGAGGGCCCTCGATTCGTGAATACCCAAGTATTTTAGTCAAAAAAGCTGGAACTGCACGTTTC
>JBCCLX010000586.1:0-1919 GCA_039026635.1 Pseudomonadota bacterium | reverse complement strand
GGATGATCCGTCGCCCCGATGCGCACGTAGCTTGCGATGTTCACGAATTTGCCGACCGTCGCATTGGCGATATCGCAGGCGCCGGCAGTGTAGGAGTAATCGCCGAACGCGGTGTTGAGGAGCGTCGTGCCCGCCTGCAGCTCTGTATAGCGGCCCACCGTCGAGTTCACGACCGTGCAGCCCGGCTCGATCAGCGGCATCTCCGACAGCGTCTTCATGGTTCCTCCCCGCGCAGTCCTCGGGCGCGGAGGAAGCGCCAGGGCACAGCCGATGTCAAAGGCTGAGACGCAACCATCCGCAGAACCGCCGTGCTCAAGCCATCTGCGCCGCCCATGCTTTCCCGAGCCGACCAAGCCCCGCCCGCTTGAGCGCACTGCGCCCGCCCGCCCCATCGCCGACCGGCCGAGCCAGATCGGCCAGCGCCTTGCCGACGACAGGCGCAAAACGCTCGGTCTCCTCCTCCAGGAGCCCCCAGAGCAGCCCATCGGGATGGACGGCCTCAAGGCCATGAGGCGTCAAACGCCGGGCCGGAAAATCCCGCATGTTGAGGGTCACAATCAAAGCCCGCGCCGTCGCAGCGCCGGCGGCCACATGCGCATCGCCAGGATCGGGCAAGCGGAGCGCGGCTTCCACCTCAGGGTCCGGCTCGACGAGCGTCTGAGGATAGGCCGCAGTCAGCCTGGCGGTCAGGGCCCGCACCTCGGCCTCGGCCGCCATCCCGCCAGCACGGGCCGCCGCGATCCGCCATTCCTCTAGCACGCGCGTCGACCAAAAGATCTGCGCCATGCCCGCATCGGCCGCACCGATCAACAACCCGCGCGTGAGCTGTGGAAAGAGCACGCAGGCATCGAGGAACCACCGCCGCGCAGTCTCATGCTCAGCGCCGTCCTGCCCCTCAGCCATCGAGCCGGAAGAAGAGCGCCTTTAGATACCCCGTCTCGGGCAGCGCCATATGCTGAGGATGATCGGGCCCGGCCCGGCCCACATGAACAAGCGCCCCATCGCGCCCTGCGGCCCTGATCCCTTTGACTGAGGCCTCGCGAAACGCCTCAGACCCAACCGCGCCCGAACAGGAGCAGAGCACGAGCCAGCCCCCGGGCTCGACAAGCGGCGCCGCCCGCCGCGCGGTCTTCTCATAGGCCCGCAGCCCCGCCTCCACCGCTCCCTTATGAGGTGCGAAAGCCGGCGGATCGCAGATGACGAGGCCGTAGTGCTCACCGGCCGCCGCCGCCGCGGCCATGGCGTCGAAGGCATCACCGCGGCGCGTCTCATAAGCCTCAGCGACCCCCATCCGCGCAGCGGCAGCCTCGGCCAGCGCCAGCGCCGGCGCCGCGCTGTCGATGGCCACGACCCGGGCCGCGGGCGCATCACCGCCAAGGCAGGCCAACCCAAAACCACCCACATGGGCGAAGACATCCAGCACCGTCTGCCCCCCCGCAAGGCGCGCGGCCAGAGCATGGTTCGGCCGCTGATCGAAGAAGAGCCCGGTCTTCTGCCCCTCCTGCAAATCCGCAAGGTAAAGCGCGCCGTTCATCGGGACGACAACGGGTCCCTCTAGCGCACCGCGGATCACTGAGAGCCTCTGCTCGAGCCCTTCTAGCCGCCGCACCCGGGACTGACCGTTGACCACGATCACCTCGGGTGCCGGATCGAGCACTCGGTCCAGCGCCGTCACCAGTGCGTCGATCCGGGCACCGATCCAGGCGGCATTGGGCTGGATCACCACCGCATCGCCAAAACGGTCAATCACAAGCCCGGGCAGCCCGTCACCCTCGGCATGGACCAATCGATAATGTGCGCCCCCGATCAGCCGCGCGCGTAGAGCCAGCGCCCGGTCAAGACGCGCCGCGAACCACTCCGCGCCGATCTCAGCCGCCGGGTCGCGATCCAAGAGACGCAGCGCGATCTGACTGTCGGCG
>JBCCLX010000585.1:0-1928 GCA_039026635.1 Pseudomonadota bacterium | reverse complement strand
GAAAAGGATCGCAAAACCGATGGCGAAGGCCGCGCGCAGGGCAGGATGCGAGAGATGGCGTCGCCAGGCCGTCCAAGGCGTCTCACCGCGTACGGGGAGCACATCGTCCTTCGGCCCGATGAGCGCATAGGCCAGGCCCGCCCCCAGCAGGTTGAGCACGGCGAAGGCAAAGAATGAGCCCGAAAGCCCAAATCCATCGGCTGCGGAGACCGCCATGAGCCGACCGAAAAGGTTCGAGGCCACATTGCCGGTGATATAGGCCGCCATGGCACCGCCCGCGGCGGTCACATCGCATTGCTCCGAGAAATAGGTCATGGTCAGCGTGAAGGCCGCCGCCATGAAGATCCCTTGGGCGACGCGCAGCATCAGGAAAAGCGAGACATTGTCCACCACGCCGAGGAGCGCGGTGGGGATCGAGAGGCAGGCGAGGCTGATCCAGATCCCGCGCTTGCGGTCGATCCGATCCGCGAACCAGGCGACCGCGAGGCCAGAGATCGCCATCCCGAAGGTCGCCGCGTTGACCGCAAAGCCCATCGTGGCGCTGTCGGTCTCGAAGGCCGCAACAAGGCGCGGCAGCAGGGCCTGGCTGCCGAAGAGATCGATCAACGTCAGGAAGCTGATGATCGCCACGATGGTAGAGCGACGCATGACATCCCGCCGCCGCTCGCCTCGCAGGGCCCCTTTGAGCACGTAGAACACGCTTTGGCCCTCCTGAGTTGAGACAGGCTGCGCTGCGTCGGGAGCCTAGAGCGGCGTGCCTGAAACGAAAGACACCGCAGTGCAATGATTGCGCTGCAAGTGCGAAGAGCATGGCGGGCGGCGGGGCTCAGATCGGTCGATAGAGCCTACGAGCGGTGGAGAATCGGGCCTCGGCGGAGTAGCACGGCGTCGCAGCAGCGCTCGGGCAGTAACGCAAGGGCAGGAGGGGCGGGCCATGCAATTCTCCACAACCTGGGGGCAGGCGACGAGAAGCACAGCCCTCTGCGCGATCCGCGGGGGTCGGGTGTTGACGCCTGAGGGCTTGATCGAGGCCGATCTCCTGATCGCCGACGGGCGCATTGCCGCCATCGGCGGCGCCTTGCCCGAGGATGCGGCCGTGCTGCCGGCCGAGGGCCGGCTCGTGCTGCCGGGGATCGTGGATATCCATGGCGATGCCTTCGAACGCCAAGTGATGCCGCGGCCCGGCACCCTGTTTCCCCTGGCGATCGCGCTGGCCGAGACGGACCGACAGCTTGTCGCCAATGGGATCACGACGGCCTTTCATGGCGTCACGCTCTCCTGGGAGCCTGGGCTGCGAAGCCCGGAGAGTGCGCAGGCGATCGTTGCGGCCCTCGATGCGCTGGCCCCGCGCCTCCTGGCGGACAATCGGCTGCACATTCGGTGGGAGACCTTCGCGCTCGAGGCCATGGATCTGGTCGAGGGCTGGCTCACCCGGCGCCCGGCGCCCATCCTCGCCTTCAACGATCATACGACGAACCGCATGGCCGGGGGCCATACGGCGCGGCAGGCGGCGCGGGATGCGCAGCGGGCGGGGATCTCGGAGGCCGAATACACCGCGCTTTGCGACGCTGTCTGGGCGCGGCGCGACGAGGTGCCCGGTGCGATCCAGCACCTCGCGCAGGCCGCACGAGAGGCGGGCGCCGTTCTTCTGGCCCATGACGAACGCAGTCCAGCGGAGCGGTCCCATTTCCGCGCCCTCGGCGCTGTGACCTCTGAGTTCCCGCTCACGCGCGATACCGCTGCCGCTGCGCGGGCGGAAGGCGAGCATACGGTTCTGGGTGCGCCCAATGTCGTGCGCGGGGGAAGCCATATCGGCATGCTCGACGCACAGCCGGCCGTGGCCGAGGGTCTCTGCACGATCCTGGCCTCGGACTACTACTATCCCGCCCCACTTGCTGCCGCTTTCCGGCTCTGGCGCGAGGGCAGCG
>JBCCLX010000584.1:0-1980 GCA_039026635.1 Pseudomonadota bacterium | reverse complement strand
CGCATGCGGGCTGCGGTTCTGGTTGAGCTTGACGGTGCTTTCCACCCTCTCCACCGCGAAGACGATGGGTGTGATGCTGCGCATCATGCGCTCCAGCGTCTCGGGCTGCATCTTGGCCGCGGTCCAGGGCGGTTTCGGCAGTCGCCCTTCGAAATTGGCAGAGAGCCGGTCGAGATGGCCGCGCATGTCGCGCTCGGGCGCCAGGCGCAGCTGCCCGCGCAGATGGACCGCGATGTAGTTCCAGGTCGGCACCAGGTCGTCCTCGCCATACCAATCCGGAGAGACATAGGCGTCCGGCCCACTCACGATGAGGAGTGCGGGGATCGGGGCGCTCTGTCGGGCGAGGACGCGCGCGAGCGCTGTGGAGCGGACGAGATGAGCCTCCGCCTCCTGGCCCTCGCCGTCGAGCAGGAAGGGCACATGACTGGCCAGCGGGCCGTCGGGGCCTTGGGCTGTGAGGATACCGAAGCCGCGGGCACGGGCTTCGATCAGGGCCTCGGCCGTTTCTTGGCTGCGGAAGGCAGGATTGGGATGCATGGCCTGGTCCTGTGGCGGGCGGTATCTAGACGGCGACGGCGGTGGTGAGAATGGGCACGGAGGAATGGAACATCTCCCCCGCCTGGTCCGCGGCTTCGAGCGCGTCGAGCCAGCGGGGGCCGGCGGGTGGGCCGGCTGCATCGGCCATCAGCGCGGCCATCCATGGGGCGAGAAGATCCTCGGCCAGGCTCGCATTGACGACAGGCACGGGAACCTGCCGGAGCGCGCCGAAGCCTGCGCGGGACAGCATGGGGCCGAGCTGGGCCGGCAGGTTCGGGCGCGGCAGGAGCGCGCGCCAGGCGGCCTGGACCGGAGCCGTGAGCGCGGCATCGGGGCCGTGCCAGAAGTCCGCATCCCAGTTCACGGCGAGACAGACGAGGCGGCCACCGGGTTTCAGGGCGCGTCGGATCCCGTCGAGTGCTGCTTCGGGCGCTTCGAGATACTCGAGCACATGGGCGGCAACGGCGGCATCGAAGACCGCGTCCGGCCAGTCTAGCGCGGCCCCGTCACCGAGCCGGATCTGAACGCCCGGCACGCCGCGACAGGCGGCCTCTGCGGCGGCTACCTGCTCGGGCGAGAGATCGAGGCCGGCGGCCAGGCCATGGGGGCCTGTGGCGAGCGCGATCTCTCGCAGGAGGAGCCCTGCGCCGCAGCCGATCTCGAGCACCCGCTCCCCCCGCCGCGGGGCCAGCTCATGCAGGATCGCGAGCCGGCGCTGGGCCAGATCGCGCGTCTCTGCCATGCGGCGCTGCAGCTCGGTTTGTCGGGCTGTGAAGTCCATGGGCGCTCTGTCGCAGTCGCAGCCTTTGGCGTCCAGCGGGTGATCCGTGCAGGGCCTGGCTATTTCGCGGGATGGCAGGAGCACGCCTCTCGTCTTGGAATTGCCATCACCGACTGTCATCAAAGAGAGCGATGCAGCCGGAGCCATGATCATGCGCAGAGTGACGGGATCGGTCCTGACGGTGAGCCTGCTTCTCTCGGCCGGTTTTGCTGCGGCTGAGGATGGGGCTGAGGGATCGGCTCAGGATCCCGTCCCGAAGGCGGCATCCGAGCCCGTGAGCCCCGAGGAGTTCCGGGACTACGCGGAGGGCTACACGCTCTATTTCGAGCGCGACGGTGAGCCCTGGGGTTCTGAGTCCTTCGAGCCCGATGGCAGCGTGACCTGGCGCTTCCCGATCGGCACCTGCATCCAGGGGGTTTGGAGCGGCCATCAGGGCCGGGTCTGCTTCTACTATGGCGAAGGCGACGAGGTGATGTGCTGGGCGATGCGGCGCGAGGAGGGGGTGCTGCGCGGGCGCTTGGATGAGACGCTGCCAAGCGGCGAGCTTGTCGAGGATGCCGATGGCATGGAGCTCACGATCACCCATCGCGACCGCGCGCCGCTTCTGTGCAGCGAGGAAGGGGCGGCGCTGTGAGCCTGTCGCCGGTTGATGGCGCCGAGGT
>JBCCLX010000583.1:0-1991 GCA_039026635.1 Pseudomonadota bacterium | reverse complement strand
GGGGTCGGATGCTTGATGATGCGGCGGAAGCCGAAGGCGAGAAAGGCCGTCATATCCGCGATGGTCATGCGATCGGCCGCCAGCCAGTCACGCTCGGCCAGCCGCGCATCGAGCATCCGCAGATGGCCATCGATCCGGCCGCGATTGATCTCACCCCATTCCGGCACCTGATCCTCGAGCACGGCCAAGTGTTTGTTCGTATGGCGAAAACACTGGGCGACCGCGACGAAGAGGCCAAGCTCAACGCGCCGCTGCCACATCTCGATCACCACGGTTTCATAGGGTGTGCGGCCCATCAGGTTGGGCTCTGGCACCAGCGCTTCGAGATAGCGGCAGATCGCCACGGTCTCAGTCAGCACCGTCCCGTCCTCAAGCTCCAGCGCCGGCACCTGAGCGGTGCCGACCTTCGCGCGATAGGCCTCGGCCTTATGGTCGCCGGCCATCAGATCGATCGAGACCTGCTGCAGCTCGATCCCCTTCTCGGCCACGAACATCGCCACGCGCTGCGGATTGGGCGCCTGCATCTGCGTATAGAGCCGAACGGGCCCTGGCAGCGCCGCCGCATCCGGCACGGCGGGGGCTTGGGTAGCAGCGTCCTGGGCAGCAGGGTCAGCAGCGCTCATCGATTCCTCCCGGTTTTGACGGAGCCTATGCCAGCCGGCGCGCTCTGTCCCGCCCAGCCGCGCTCCCCCGTTGCCCCCCGTCGCCCCGTCCCTCGCCCCCCTTGCCCATGCCAGCGCCGAGTGCGAGGAGGAGCGCGGAGGGCCGGCCCATGGATCACAGCTTCACGCACCGCCACCTGCTCGGCATCGCCGATCTCTCACCCCAGGACATCCTGGCAATCCTCGATCTTGCCGAGGAATATGCCGATCTGAACGAGAAGCCCGATAAGCACTTGGAATTGCTTACCGGCCGCACCCAGATCAACCTGTTCTTCGAGCGTTCGACGCGGACCCAGGCCTCCTTCGAATTGGCCGGCAAACGGCTTGGCGCCGATGTCATGAACATGAATGTGGCAACGTCGAGCGTTGGCAAGGGCGAGACCCTGATCGACACCGCCTTGACGCTCAACGCGATGCGGCCGGACCTTTTGGTCGTGCGCCACCCCCATTCCGGCGCCGCCGCGCTCCTGGCCGAGAAGGTCAATTGCGCGGTGCTGAACGCCGGCGACGGGCGGCATGAGCATCCGACGCAAGCGCTTCTCGACCTCCTGACGATGCGCCGTCACACCGGTCGCGTGCAGAAGCTCATCGTCGCGATCTGTGGGGACATCGCCAACTCGCGCGTCGCCCGCTCCAACATCCTCTGCCTCGGCAAGATGGAGAACCGGATCCGGGTGATCGCGCCGCCCACGCTCCTGCCCTCGGGGATCGACCGGATGGGCGTCGAGGTCTTCACGGAAATGGAGGCCGGCCTCGCGGACGCCGATGTGGTGATGATGCTGCGCACGCAGACCGAGCGGTTAGAGGGCCAGGCCGTGCCCTCCCAGCGCGAGTACTTCCATCTCTATGGCCTCACCCACGAGAAACTGGCCCATGCCAAGCCCAACGCCATCGTGATGCACCCGGGGCCCATGAACCGCGGCACGGAGATCGATAGCGCAGTTGCCGATGATCCAACGCGCTCGGTGATCGAAGAGCAGGTGGAGATGGGCGTGGCCGTGCGCATGGCTGCGCTCGATCTTCTCGGTCGCGACGGCCCCTGAGGGCGCCTCTCGGAGGGCCCGTAGGAGGGGCCGACCGGGCCCTCAAACACACCGAGATTGGTCCCCGTCCAACACTCTTCTGGTCCCGCCCCACCATTGCCCCATTTGCGTCGGTACGCTGTCGCAATGGCGCGCTAAGTTGCTGTTGTATGGTGTTTTGCGCCTTAGGTTTGAGGAGCCTTTGTTGAGTGCCGTGATCCGTAGCAGCGATCAAGACGCGCAGACCGGTCATCGAGTTCGGGTGACAACCGAGCGGTTCGAGCCCTATCTCGACCCCGGCGAACGG
>JBCCLX010000582.1:0-2025 GCA_039026635.1 Pseudomonadota bacterium | reverse complement strand
TGCCGCCCGGCGAGGGAGACTTTCTGGCGCTGGTCGTCGCGGGCCTGCTGATCGGGGCGCTCTATGGCGTGGTCTATCTCTACGCGGCCTTCGACCGCTGGGCTGAGCATCACTCCAAAGAAACGCCGCTCGCCAAGACGATCCCGACGCTCCTGCTCATCGCGCTCCTCTACGAGATCTTCCCGCTCGACCATTTTCACGTGCTCCTGCCGCTCGCGGCGATCCTCGTCGCGCTGGCGGCCGATTGGTCGCGCTTCCATCTGAGCATTAAGGCCGCTGCCGAAGACGATGCCGGGCCGGTCGCGGAGGCAACGGCGACGGGGACGGGGACGGGGACGGGGACGACAACGCCGACCGAGAAACGGGACGACCATGTTTGAGTTGATGTTCACCTCCTTCCCGGCGGTCATCCAGTACTATCGGCTGCGTCGTAGGGGCGAGCCGATCACGGTTTGGACGATGAAGACCGCCGTCTTCATCTGGGCCGTCCTGGCGTTCGCCCTCTTCCTCACGATCTTCTACTTCCACCCGAAGACCTACGCCGGCATCGTGCCCTTCCGCACCGTCTCCGTCGTGGCCCAGACCTCGGGGCCCGTCACGGAGATCAATGTCGTGAACGGGCAGCATGTGGCGGCGGGCGACCTGCTGTTCCGGATCGAAGACAGCGCCCAGCGCGCGGCCCTTTCGGAGGCGCAGGCAGGGCTCGAGGTCATCGTGGCGGCCGAAGCGAAGGCGCTCGATGCCAAGACGATCGCCGAGGCTGGGGTCGCAACGGCGGAAGCCGAGCTGGCGAAGTTCGAGGACGACTTGGCCGATGCCCGCCAGCTGCTCGACCGCGGCGCCGGCACCGCCGATGCCGTTCTCGAGCTGGAAACGGCCGTCGCCGCCACCGAGGCCGAGCTGAGTGCTGCGACCGCACAGCTCGACCTTGCCCAGATCGATCTCGACGAGGCCCTGCCCGCCCAGCGCAGAGCCGCCGAAGCCGCGGTCCAATCCGCAGAGGCCGCCCTCGGCTTCACCGAAGTGCGCAGCTTCACCGATGGCACGACGACCCAGGTCGCGCTCGGCGTCGGCAGCCCGGCCTCCACGCTGATCCTCAGCCCCGCGATGATCATCATCCCCGACCGTCCTGAGGAGCTGCCCGTGCGCCTCGCAGCCGGCTTCTCCCAGGTCGCCCATTCCACGATCTACGAGGGCATGCCCGCCGAAGTCGCCTGCGAGAGCAATGCGACCCTCAGTTTCGTGAACGCGGTCTTCCCGGCGAAAGTTGTCTCCATCCAGCCCGCGGTGGCGCGCGGTCAGATCGTGCCGAGCGGGAACCTCCTCGATCTCAGCGGTGCAAACGAACGCGGCACGCTTCTGGTCTTGCTGGAGCTCGAGCACGAGGAACACGAAGACATGCTGCTCGATGGCACCGGCTGCATCGTGCAGACCTATACGAACAATCTGAGCGGTATCTTCGGCCATGTGATCGCGGCGACGGGCGTCGTCAAAGCGGCGGGCCTGCGCCTCAAGGTACTCGGCTCGATCATCGCCGGCGTCGGCCTCGGTGGCGGGGGCCATTAGGCCGGCGCGCCGCAGCCGAGCGCGCGGGGTCCGCCTCAAGCTGGCCTGGGCCGCCCACAGGGGAGCGACGGCCCAGGCGGCGGCTCACTGGCTGATGCCGTTCACGATCGACAGCGTGTTGCCGATGGCGGCCGCGGTCACATCGGCCGAACGGTTTCGGCGGTTCGAGCCCACCCGAACATGCGCGCGCACCGGAGCGTTGTTGATCTGCGTCGTCACATTGGTCGAGGTCGCCATCACTTCGCCGGTGACCTGATCGATCTGATCGGTGACCTCGACGGTGGTCTGACCGTGACCGTCGGGATCAACGTTCATGTGGTTTTGGATCTGCGCCGGGCTTGCTGTGATCTCGCCGCCGAGATCGAGCTGACCGTTCAGAACGGGCGGGATCCGATCGATCCCTGCCCCGCCCGGGCCGCGCCCCTCCGCCAGCGCCGGGACAGCGATCAGAACCGCGAG
>JBCCLX010000581.1:0-2045 GCA_039026635.1 Pseudomonadota bacterium | reverse complement strand
TGGAGGCGGGTGGCGACGTGATCGCTCCTCAGATCCGCGGCCAGCAGGCCCATGGCGCAGAGAGCGCCGGGATGGCGAGGCACGAAAAGCGCCTTGGCGCCGAGGAGACGCATCAGCCGCCCTCCGTGCACGGGCCCCGCACCGCCGAAGGCCGCGAGCGTGAAAGCGCCGGGGTCGAGCCCACGCTCCACCGACATGACCTTGAGCGCCCCGGTCATCGTCTCGTCCACGATCGCGAGGACGCCCGCGGCAGCCTCCTCCACGCTGGTGCTCAGCGGTTCGGCCAGATGGCGGCGGATCGCCTCGCGGGCGGCCTCGGGATCGAGCGCCTTCTCCCCGTCAAGCAGATGCGGCGGAATGCGGCCGAGGACGAGGTTGGCATCCGTCACCGTCGGCCGCTGCCCGCCTTGCCCATAGGCAGCAGGGCCGGGCATGGCGCCCGCACTCTCGGGGCCGACGCGGATGGCGCCGTTTGCCGCGATGCCGGCCAACGAGCCGCCACCCGCACCGATGGCGTGGATATCGATCACCGGGAGCGCGAGCGGCTGGTCGTTGATGCGGGTCTCCGTCGAGGTCTCGGGTCGACCGCCGCGGATAAGCGCGATGTCCGCGCTGGTCCCCCCCATGTCGAGGGTGAGGAGATCGTCGATGCCCGCCAGCCGTGCCAGATGCGCCGCCCCTACAGCACCCGCCGCAGGGCCCGAAAGTGCGAGATGCGCGCCGAGGCGGGCGGCTTCCTCGGGCGGCATCACCCCGCCGTTCGACTTCATGATGTAAAGCGGCGCACCAACGCCGCGCGAGGACAGCCCCTCGGCGAGGCGCGCAACATAGCGGCCCACGAGCGGCTGGACCGAGGCGTTGAGCGCGGTCGCCATGCTGCGCTCGTACTCTCGAAGAACCGGCAGCACCTCGGATGAGACCGAGATGTCGACCCCCGGCAGCGCCTCGGCCAGGATCTCGGCGGCGCGGCGCTCATGCGCGGGATTGGCATAAGCGTGGAGGAAGGAGATCGCGACGGCCTCGCAACCGCCCGCCTTGATACGCTCGGCAGCGGCGATCACGGCGGCTTCGTCGAGCGGGCGGGCGATGCTGCCGTCGCGCCGGATCCGCTCGGGCGCTTCGAAGACTGCGCGGGGCGGCACCGGACGCTTGGGCTTGATCCAGGCGTAGAGATGCGCCTCGCGCGGGATCTCGGCCCGACCGATCTCGAGCACATGGCGGAAACCCTCAGTCGTCAGCAGCGCGGTGCGGGCCCCCTTGTTCTCGAGGATCGCGTTGGTGGCGATGGTCGAGCCGTGCAGGACGGTGCCGACGGCCTCCGGTCCAGCCCCCGCGAGCACAAGCGCCTTCGCGACGCCTACGAAGAAGCCGCGAGCCGGGTCCTCGGGGGTGGAGGGGGTCTTGGCGACATGCAGCCGACCGCCCCGGTCGGCGACGACGACATCGGTGAAGGTGCCGCCCACATCGAGGGCGAGCGACCAGGGGGCGTCGTCGCTCATGGCCCGCCCGTGACGGCGAGGGTTTGCCCGGTGATCCAGCTCGCCTGATCCGAGGCGAGGAACTGCACGGCGTTGGCGATGTCCTCGGGCGTGCCGAGGCGGCGCATGGCCACGGTCTCGATCCAGCGTGCTTGCGCGTCTGGTCCTTCGGCTTCCCAGGGCGCGATGTAATCGGGGCTGGTGGGCATGAAGCCTGGCGCCACGGAGTTCACGGTGATGCCGAAGGGGCCGAGTTCTGCAGCGAGCTGGCGGACGAGGCCGATCTGCGCTGCCTTGGCCGTGCCGTAGGATTGCACGCCGGTGCGGCTGACGCCGAGGCCCGCGCGCGAGGAGATGGCGACGATCCGGCCTGCGCCGGCGCGCTTCATTCCGGGTGCGATGGCGCGGGCGAGGTGGAAGAGCCCGTCGACGTTGACCGCTTGGATGACCCGCCAGTCCTCGTCCGTCACGTTCTCCACGGGCGTGCGAAAGCGGGAGCGTACGCCGCCTGCGGCATGGATGGCGACATGGAGGGGCCCGGCGTCTTCGATCTCGGCGACCAGCGCG
>JBCCLX010000580.1:0-2048 GCA_039026635.1 Pseudomonadota bacterium | reverse complement strand
GTCTGGCGCCCGATCTCGCGATGCGCCTGGCCCGCGCGACCGTGGCTGGCGCCGGCGCCTTGGCGGGGCAGTCGAGCGAGCCTGCGGCCGTCCTGCGTCAGAACGTGACCAGCCCCGGAGGCACCACGGCGGCGGGGCTTGCGGAACTGATGGAGGAGCTTGAGCCGCTGATGCGGCGCACGGTGGCGGCGGCGGCCCGGCGCTCTCGCGAGCTCGCCGGCTGACGGCCTGTCGGGCCGCGGACACACTCTCGCAAATATCGTGATTCATCGGTTTTCATCCACCACCGAATGGTGTTTGGTGCTGCGCTAGCGAAAAGGCCTTGACGTTTTTTGTGCGGCGCAGCATATGCCGTATAGAGACGGACGCTACGGGGAGGTCCCTGGCGTTGGCGCACGTACCGGAGGAGAACCCCATGATGCACGAGAAATTCCCGTTCGCTGCCGACTTTGAGAAGATGTCGGAGATGTTCAAGATGCCCGAGCTCGAGAAGATGTTCGACACCACGAAGCTGCCGGCGATGGATGTGGTCGTGAAGGCCCATGAGAAGAACATGAACGCCGCGATCGAGGCCAATAAGGTCGCGATGGCCGGCTACCAGAGCGTCTACAAGCGCCAGGTCGCCATGCTCGAGGAAGCCGTGGCGCAGATGAAGGACGCCATGGGCGATCTGCAGGGCCAGGCGATGACCGCCGAGCAGGCTCAGAAGAACATGGACGCTGCGCGCGTCGCCTTCGAGAAGGCCGTCAAGGATGCGCAGGAGCTGACCGAGCTCGCGCAGAAGGCCAACACCGAGGCCTTCGAGATCGTCAAGGGCCGCTTCGAAGAGGCCATGGCCGAGTTCCAGACCTCCTTCGACAAGGTCAAAGCCTGATCGACCGCGCTGGCGGGGCAGGCCCCTTCGGCTCTGCCCGCTGAGGTGATCATTGGGGCTGCCCCTCGGGAGAGGGGCGGCCCTTTTCGCGTCTGGCAGCCTCTGATAGCGCTCCGCGGCGGTTACGCTGCAGGGGAGGGTGCCATGACGATTTCCTTCGACGATTTTCTGAAAGTCGATATTCGGGCAGGACGCATCACGCGGGCGGAGCCCTTTCCGGAGGCGCGTAAGCCGGCCATCAAGCTCTGGATCGATTTCGGGCCCGAGCTGGGTGAGCTGAAGTCCTCGGCCCAGATCACGGCGCATTACACGCCGGAGAGCTTGGTCGGGCGCATGGTACTCGCGGTCGTGAATTTTCCGCCGCGCCAGATCGGGCCTATGCGCTCCGAAGTGCTGACGCTGGGGTTTGACGATGGATCGGGCGGCATCGTGCTGGTCGCGCCGGATCAAGCCGTCGCACCGGGGGCGCGTCTGCACTGACGCCTTGGGATCGGCGGGTTAGGGTGGGCCGTCGGACGCCCCGGCTTCGCGGGCTGGCGCCCGCTCAGCGGCCCGCCCGCCAGCCGCGCCCCATCGAGGGTGATCTGGGGCGTGATTCTTGGGGTTCTGGGGGCTGCGCTCCGCCGCCGCGCCTGCCATGCGCCGTTTTGGCGTTAGCGGGGCAGGCGCAGGGTGGCACGCAGGCCGCTGAGGCTGGGGCTCTCGTCGAGGGTCAGATCGCCGCCATGGGCGCGGGCGGCCTCAAGCGCGATCGAGAGGCCGAGGCCAGTGCCGGAACCAGCACTCTGGCCGCGCGCGGGATCGAGGCGGGTGAAGGGGCGCAGCATCTCCTCCCGCCTGTCCGCCGGGATGCCGGGGCCTGCATCTTCGAGCACGAGTTCGGCTGTGCGCCGGGTCTGGCGCAGGGTGAGCCGTGCTACGCCGCCATAGCGCCGGGCGTTCTCAACGAGGTTCACGAGCGCGCGTTTGAGTGTGGCGCGGCGCAGGGGTACGGGCCCGGCTGCGGCGGGGTCGATCTCGACCTGTAGCGCGAGCCGCGCGCCGAGGCGCATCGCCTCTTCGGCCACTTCCTCGACGAGCGCTTCGAGATCCACGGGCTGCGTTTCTTCTCCCGCCTCGCCGCGCGCGAAGGCAAGAAAGCTCTCGATCATGCGCTCCATCTCGGTCAGCCCGC
>JBCCLX010000579.1:0-2065 GCA_039026635.1 Pseudomonadota bacterium | reverse complement strand
GTCATTGCACCTCGATCACCTTGCCATCGACCGGGCCCTCGGCGATGCGCGGCCAGACGCTGTCGGCGATCTCGATGTTCTCGGCCTCGTCCATCCGCCAAACCGACTGAGTGCCAAAGTCATGCTGCAGAAATAGCCGACCGTTCTTGATGGTGAAAGCCCTGGGATTGATGTCGAGCTTCTGCCCCATCCGAACGCCGTAGGAGCAGAAACCGCCATAGGCGGGCATGAAACGGTCCGGATCATCGACAAAGAGCGCCATGTTCTCTTCGTCAGCGAAGAACACCGTCACGCCGTCATGTAGGACTTCGTAGTCGGGATCGCCTTTGCGTGGGTAGCCTTGCTCGATGTAGGCCACCGGATCATAGCCTTCGATCAGCACGCCGCGACTGGTGGCATTGTATTGCCCCGCGCTCGCGAGGCCGATGAGCACACCAGCGCCTCCGATGGCGGCCACAAAGACCGCGACGAGTATCACACGCATACCAACCCCCACGACGTCTCATTGGTTAATCATAGTAGCAAAAGGTCGAATGCAATACATCAGCGCGTGCAATGTGGTTTCATATTCGCCTTATTGGGGTGCCCGACCGCCAGGCTTCGATCGCCTCGACCGTCTGGGCGTAGAAGATTTCATAGGTCTGTCGGCTCACATAGCCGATGTGAGGGAGCGCCAGCAGCCGACCCTCGGCGATGAGGTCTGTGGCGCGCAGGGGATGATCGGCGGGCACCGGCTCCTCACTATAGACATCGATTGCCGCCATCCCCGGCCGTCCGGCCCGCAAGGCCGCCACGAGCGCCGCCTCGTTGACGATCGGCCCGCGCGAGGTGTTGACCAGCAGCGCATCGGGCTTCATCGCCGCCAGCTCACCAGCGCAGATCAGCCCGCGTGTGCGATCGGAGAGGAGGAGGTGGATGGAGGCGATGTCCGCCTCCTCGAGCAGAGCGCGCAGCGAGGGAGCGCGGCGGGCGCCGACCTCGCCGGCGCGGGCCTCCGTCAGGTTCTCGCTCCAGGCGACGAGATCGACGCCGAAGGGCCGCGCAAGATCAGCTACTTGAGCGCCGAGCCGGCCGAGCCCAATCAGGCCGAGCGTGAGCCCTGCGAGGTCGCGCCCCAGTCCCTGCTGCCAGCCGCCCTTGGCGAAGGCATCGGCCTCGGTCACAAGGCGGCGGGTCGCGGCGAGGATCAGAGCCATCGTGTACTGCGCCGTCGTCGGCCCGCGGCCCTCGGTTCCGCAGACGATGATCCCCCGCGCAGTGGCGGCATCGAGGTCGATGGAGAGGTTGCGCATCCCCGTCGTCACGATCAGGCGCAGCGCAGGCAAAGCCTCGATCAGCGCGGCGGGAAAGGGCGTGCGCTCCCGCATCAGGCAGACCACCTCGAAGGGCCGCAGCCGCTCGACGAGTGCTGCCCCCCCGATAGTGTCGCAAAAAACCGTCACCTCCGCGCCAGCGGCTTCAAGCGCCGACCAGTCTGTCAGGGACTTGGCCACACCCTGATAGTCATCGAGCACGGCGATGCGCATCGTGCTTCCTCCCAAAGCCACCACCCTTCTCTGGAGCAGCGCTCTCGCACCTATGTCAGAACGCGTGCTCTGGCGAGGGCGCCTCTAGGGTCATCTGACGGCGACGGGTGCTCGGGCTTGCACGCAATCCGTTTTGGATCGGGACGTGACAGGCAGGCTCCTGGCCGGCACCGTGCGGCGCGGGGCCCTCAGATCCGCCGGCCCTCGCCAAAGCCGCCTTGGAGCGCTGCATGACCACCATCGTCCAGCTCACCGACACGCATATCACCCCCGGCGGTGCCCCCCTCTTCGGTCAGATCGACACCGCCGCCGCCATGGCGCGCGCGGTCGCGCATATCAACGCCCTGCCCGAGACCATCGGGCCGATCGACGCCGTGGTGCTGACGGGCGACTTGGTCAATGACGGGATGGCCGCGGAGTACGAGGCATTCCGCACCATCGCCCAGGGCCTCACCCCGCCTCTTCTCGCGATCCCCGGCAATCATGACGATCGTGCGGCCTTTCGGGCGGGCGTGGGCCTAATGCTGGCGGTCGCACCC
>JBCCLX010000578.1:0-2084 GCA_039026635.1 Pseudomonadota bacterium | reverse complement strand
CTTCAGCAGCACCGGGCCCAGCATATTGACGCCGAAGGGCACGATGCGCGGCGCGCCGGCGGCCACCATCTCCTCCTCGAAGATGTGTTTTTGCACCGGCGTCCAGCCAGGCCCACCCCATTCCTCAGGCCAGGACCAGGCTAGCGCATTGCGGCTCTGCAACGCCCGGTGCCAGGTCTCATAGTCCGACTTCTGCAGCCGCTTACCCGCCTTCACCTTAGCCGACAGCCAGGACGGCAGGTTCGCCGCGATCCAGGCCCGCGTCTCCGCGCGAAAGGCCTCGTCCTCGGTCGTAAAGCTCAGGTCCATGGCGTCCTCCGTTCTTTTCGTTGGCTGCGTCCCACGGTGGGGTGGAACCCCACCTTACCCGGTGGCAGTAAGGTGGGGTTCTACCCCATCGTCGGACTAGCGGCAGTCACAGGGTCTCCGCGGCGCCCCACACACATGTGGCCTGGCTCGAGAGCACGCCACCGTTGCCATGGGCGAGCGACAGTCTGACGCCGTCGTCCCAGCCGCCCGCGCCGCGTTCGACCGTCTCGGCGCCGAGGGCGGCGCGGATCTGTCGGATCGCCTCGATGGTGACGAAGAGGCCGTACATGCCCGGGTGCACGCAGGAGAGCCCGCCGCCATTGGTGTTGACCCTGAGCGCACCGCTCGGCGCGATCCGTCCCTCGCCGACGAAGGCCGCCCCTTCGCCCTTGGCGCAGTAGCCGAGGTCTTCGAGGAACAGGATCGTGTTGATGGTGAAGGCGTCATAGAGCTGCAGCGTGTGCATCTCCGAGGGGCCATAGCCCGCCATCTCGAAGGCCCGCGGGCCCGAGGCGGCGGCGGAGGTCGTCGTCAGGTCCGGCATCGCAGAGATCATGCGGTGATGATGCTCGAAGGCCGCCCCAAGCAGATAGACAGGGGGCCGGGGGCCGTCGGCCGCACGATCCGCCTTGGTCATCACGATCGCGGCCGCCCCATCGGTCACCAGGCAGCAGTCGAGCTTGCCGAGCGGATCCGAGATCATCCGCGCACCCGTCACATCCGCGACCGTGAGCGGACCCTGCATGAAGGCCTCGGGGTTGAGATTGGCCCAGGCGCGGGCCGAGACCGCCACCTCCGCGATCTGCTCCCGCGTGGCGCCAAACTCATGCATGTACCGGCTGGTGGCGAGCGCATAGGCCGTGAGCGGCGGGCGCGGCCCGAAGGCGGCCTCGAAGGGCATGGGCTCGGAGATCGACTTGAAGCCGCCAGCCGTGCGCTGGTTGGAGCCATAGGCGATCACGGCCACCTTGCAGAGCCCCGCCTCCAACGCCATCGCCGCCATCAGCGCATGGGCCATGAAGGAAGAGCCGCCGATGTTCGACCCGTCTGCGAAGGCCGGGCGAATGCCCAGATGCTCGGCGAGCGACATGGCCGCCATAGAATGAAAGGCCGTGGCCGCGAAAAGCCCGTCGACCTCCTCGAGCCCAATGCCCGCATTGGCCAGCGCGCCATGCACGGCCTCGGCCATCAGCTCCATGGCGTTGCGCCCCGGCGCCTCGCCAATGCCGCATTGGTGGAGCCCCACGCAGGCGGCCTTGCCTCTGAGGGAGTGTGCCATGGCTCAGCCCTCCACCACATCGAAGACGACGTTGAGCGCGCCGCCCACCTCGGCGATCCGCGCCTTGACCCGCATGCCGATGCGCACGGCATCCGGCGCCACACCGTCGACGCGGGTCATCAGGCGGGGGCCTTCGTCGAGCTCCACGATCGAGATGTTGTAATCCCCGCCCTTCTCGGGCCGCTGGCGGGTGCAGGTTGTGGCATGAACTGTGCCCGTACCCGCAGCCTCGACCCATTCGAGATCCGCGGCCCCGGTGCCGGGCGCGATGGTGCGGGGATAGAAGACGGCCGCGCCACTGCTGGCCGAGCGCTGGATCATGAACCTGCCCTCGGCGAGGAAGGCGCGCCACTCTGCCTCCGGCCCCGGTCCCTCGAAATAGCCGCTCATGGGGCGCTCTCCTTCTTCACGATCAGCGCGTCGAGCGCGATGCAGCCGCCCCCCTCTGAGGGCGCCATCGCGCGCAACGGGTTCATCTCCAGGCTCTCGACCCGCT
>JBCCLX010000577.1:0-2088 GCA_039026635.1 Pseudomonadota bacterium | reverse complement strand
TCGGCTACGAAGGCGGGTATCCGGCCGTTACCGCGTTCCTGCGCGATGTCCGTCCAGCGCGGCCTCAAGGCTTCGAGCGGCGCTTCGAAACGCCGGCCGGACACCAGGCGCAGGTCGACCCAGGCGCAGGTCGACTTCGCGGAGTTCAAGGTGGCGTTCGCCGACGAGCCGGATGTCGTGCGGAAGGTCTGGTTGTTCTCGATCGTGCTCGGGCACTCGCGTTGGCTCTGGGGCCACTTCTGCGCGGGCCAGGATCTGCAGACCGTGCTCCGCTGCCATATCGCCGCCTTCGAGGCGATGGGTGGGGTGCCCGCCGAGATCCTCTACGATCGCATGAAGACCGCCGTTATCGGCGAGGATGCAGAGGGCCTGGTGATCTACAACCCGTCTCTCGTCGCCCTGCTGGGGCATTACGGCAGCGCTCCACGAGCGTGCAAGGCCTACCGGGCAAAGACGAAAGGAAAGGTCGAGAGACCTTACCGCTATGTTCGGCAGGACTTCTTCCTGGCGCGCACGTTCCGGAACCTCGACGATCTCAACACCCAGTTCGACGCTTGGCGGACCGGTATCGCCAACCTGCGCATCCACGCCACCACTGGCCGGATCGTGGATGCGCACTTCGTTGAGGAGCGCGCTGCGCTGATCCCGCTCCCCGCGATCCCCTATAGCGCCGTGCTGACCGTCGAGCGGCGGATCACCAGGGACGGCATGGTCTCGGTCGCCGGCAACCAGTATTCGGTGCCCGACAGCACCCGGCGGCGCAGCGTCGAGGTCCAGAACCACCCGACCGAGGTGAGGATTTTCGACGACAGCCAGTTGATCGCCAGCCATCGCGTGCTCGAAGGGCGCGGTCAGCGCCGGGTCGATCCCGCCCACCGCAAGGCACCGCCGGTCATGCCTGTACCAGCTTCGGAAGATGGCCTGCGCCGCGATCTCAGCTTCTACGGACGCGTCGGCGAGCGGCTCGCCGCGGGAGACCGGTCATGACCGGGCTACTCGACCGCATCCGGGCGAGCCTCGTCGGGCTTCGGATGCCGCGGGCGCTGGAAGCCCTCGACCACACTGTGCGGCGGCTGGAAAAGGGCGAGATCGGCGCCCTCGAAGCGATCGACGATCTTTTGTCCGAGGAGCACGCCACCCGCGAAGGTCGGCGCATCGGCGTCGCGCTCAAGACCGCGCGTCTCACACCGCCGAAAACGCTCGAGGGCTTCGACTTCGCCTTCCAGCCATCGCTCGACCGAAACCGCGTCATGGCCCTTGCCCAGCTCGACTTCGTCGCCCGCGCCGAGGTCGTCCACTTCCTTGGCCCGCCGGGAACAGGAAAATCGCATCTGGCGAGTGCCCTTGGCGTTGCCGCGGTGAAAGCCGGCAAGAGCGTCTACCGCTGCTCGCTCGCCGAACTCGTCGAGGCACTCGGCCGCGCGGAGCGGGAGGGCCGGCTTGTCGAAAAGATCCGCTTCCTCGCCCGCCCGAGCCTGTTGATCGTTGACGAGATCGGCTACCTGCCGATCACGCCCGGCGGCGCCAATCTCTTCTTCCAGCTCGTCAATGCGCGCTACGAAAAGGGCGCCATGATCCTAACCTCAAACCGCGGCTTCGCAGAATGGGGGGAGGTCTTCGGCGATCCGGTCGTTGCGACCGCGCTCCTCGACCGGCTCCTTCACCACGCGGTCGTCGTCCAGATCGAAGGGGCAAGCTACAGGCTCCGCTCCCATGCCGATCTCATACCGGAGCACGTCCGCGCCAACGCACCAATCGCACCGCCCCCGGCGCCAAAGCGCCGCGGCCGACCACCAAAGAACAGGAGCCTCGATCCCTGCACCGGCTGATCACCGGAACCCAAAAAGTGGGGAGGTTCCGGCGAGCAATTCTGGGGAGTTTTCGATGAGCATTGACAGGCCTGGTGCGAGGCGAACCAGGTCGACTATCTGTTCGGCCTCGCGCGCACTGCCCGGCTCGTGCAGCGGATCAATCTCGAGCTGACCTGGGCCGAGGACGAGGCCGCGCGCACTGGCAGTTCAGCGCGCCGGTTCGCCGACTTCCAGTGGAGCACGCTGGATAGCTGGAGCCGCCGCCGGCGCGTCGTGG
>JBCCLX010000576.1:0-2089 GCA_039026635.1 Pseudomonadota bacterium | reverse complement strand
ACCACCAGCGCCAGGATGATCTTGTCGACCCCCTGCCCCAGGATCGCGACCAGCATGAGCGCCACGAGCACGGCCGGAAAGGAGAGCTGCAGATCCACCACCCGCATGATCAGCGTCTCAGTCCGCCCGCCCGCATAGGCCGCCACCAGCCCCACCGCCATGCCGATCCCGAGCGCGATGAAGCCCGAGGTAACGCCGACGGCGAGGCTGATCCGCAGCCCATAGAGGATGGCCGAGAACAGATCGCGCCCTGCTCCATCGGAGCCGAGCCACATGGTGTAGCCGTCGAAAGCCTCGGAGCCAGGCGGCATCTTGCTGTCGAAGATCGAGACCTGCGCGAGGTCATAGGGGTTCTGCGGCGCGATCAGAGGCGCCAACAGCGCCAACACGATGATCAGCCCAAGCCCGACAGCCGCCCCCATCGCCAATCCGCTCTCCGCATATTCGGACAAGAAGCGGCGCAGCGGTGTCTCGGCGCTCGGTGTTTGCGGCGCGACAGGCAGAGTATCGAGGGACTGATCGGTCACCCTGGGGTCTCCTCACTCATCCGGGCAGAGGGCGGGCAGCTGCTCGATGGCGTCTTCCGCCGATGCATTGCGGCTGACGGCGGTGACCATTGCGGTCGCGAGGCTCATCGCGGCCACCGCGAGCTCCAACTGCTCGACTTCCGCTGCCGCCCAACCCGCGCCCCGCGCCGCCTCGAGCGCGGCGTTCACGCGCACCATGGTATCGTCCAGCGCGTCGAGCCGGCGAGACAGGACCTCCGCAGCAACGAGGGCGGCACCGACATTCGAGCAGATCTGGCGCGGCGAGGCGGACTGGCCGGTCTGCGCGCTCGCCACTACCGGGGCGGCGAGCAGGGCCAAGATGAGGAGGAGGCGCATCATGCCCCCTGATCCTGCAGACGGACCCGCGGGTCGAGCAGCGAATAGACGATGTCGACGATGAGATTGATCAGCACGAAGACGAGCACGATCATCATGAGATAGGCGACGATGACGGGGCGATCGAGCACTAGGATGCTCTCGATCAAGAGGCTGCCCATGCCGGGCCAGGAGAAGATCGTCTCCGTCACCACGGAAAAGGCGATCAGCGAACCAAACTCCAGCCCGAGGACCGTGACGACGGGGATCATGATCGATTTCATCAGATGAACCCCCACGATCCGCCGCTCCGACAGCCCCTTCGCGCGCGCAAACTTCATAAAGTCCTGGCCCGAGGTCTCGCGCACCCCCGCCCGCGTCAGCCGAATGATCAGGCTGGTGTTGAGAAGCGCGAGGTTGATCGCCGGCAGCGCGATATGGCTCAGCCCATCGAGGGTGAAGACCGAAGCCGTGATCCCGAGAAAGGTCGCCGTATCCCCGCGTCCCGTCGAGGGCAGCACGCCGAGCTCAACCGCAAAGACGATGATCATCACGAGCCCGACCCAGAAAGTCGGCAGCGAAAACCCAAGGATCGAGCCCGCCATGATGACCTGCGAGGACCGCGCTTCGGGCCGCAGCCCGGCATGGAGCCCGAGCGGAATGCCTATGACGGCCGCGATCAGGAGCGAGACGACAGCCAGCTCGAAAGTCGCCCCCGCCCGCTCGATGATCAGCGCCAGCGCCGGGGTGCCGAAGACATAGCTGTCGCCAAGATCACCGGCCAAGGCGCCGGAGAGAAACAGCCAATATTGCTCCCAAACTGGGCGATCGAGGCCGAACTGACGGATGACGCGCTCGATCTCCTCCTGCGGCGCATCGGGCGCGACGAACATATAGACCGGATCGCCGACGGCATTCACGCCGACGAAGACGATCAGCGACATGGCAAAGACCACGAAGATCGCCTGCAGCAAACGCCGGATGATGAAGACGGCCAATACAGGTCTCCTTGCCAGGACCGCGCCTGGCGGCAAGGCGGTCCCGGGTCAAGCCCGGGACCTTGGCGGCAGCCCGCGCCCGTCACCCCAGACCGCGTCCAAGGATGCCGGTGGGCGCGCCCGCGCGGGCCCACCACCGACGGGGTGGGGTAATCACTGCCTGCGCGGTCCACTAACATGTCTGAAATGCAGCGCTACCTCGCCTTCGATCACGGTGCAGTGTCTGTT
>JBCCLX010000575.1:0-2129 GCA_039026635.1 Pseudomonadota bacterium | reverse complement strand
GCCTGCTACCCGGCCGCCTGCCTCGCCCTCGGCGCCACCATCCAGACCTCGGCCGATCGCGCCATCCATGCCGATGACTTCTTCCAGGGCATGTTCGACACCGCGCTCGACGAGGGCGAACTGATCGTCTCGATCGATTTTCCCGTGCCGCAGGCGGCTGCCTATCAAAAATTCCTCCAGCCTGCCTCACACTTCGCCATGGTCGGCGTCTTCGTCGCCCGCTTCGCGGACGGCGTGCGCGTCGCGGTGACCGGCGCCTCTGAAGGTGGGGTTTTCCGCTGGAGCGACGCAGAGGCCGCACTCTCCGCCAATTTCGCGCCCGAGGCCGTGGCGAGCCTCTCCGCCAGCGCGGAGGGCATGATCGGCGATATCCATGCTACCCCAGCCTATCGTGCGCATCTGATCGGGGTGATGACCAAGCGCGCGGTCGCCGACGCAGCCTGAGGCCCTGAGCCCGTGAGACGGCGCGATCCCGCACAAAGGGGTGGCGCCGTCACGCGTCTATGCCTTGCACGCAGCCAGCGATTCCCATTAGCGTGAACGCATGGTGAACGTCGATATCCTCATCGCCGGAGAGCACTTGGTGGCGCGTCCAGCCGGCACGCTTTTCTGGCCCGCGTCCCGAATGCTCATCGTTGGCGATCTCCATCTCGGTCGCGCCCGCGGCATGGCGATGCGGGGCCAGGGCTTCCTGCCGCCCTATGCCGATGACGACACGCTTCTCCGCCTTGCCGCCGAGATCGAGGCCACCGACCCGGGCATTCTGCTTTTGCTCGGAGACAGCTTCGACGATCAGGCGAGCGCAGATGGCACGGCCGCAGCGCTGGCCGACCAGTTCGCAGCGCTCGCGCGCCGCCTGCATGTCCTCTGGGTGGCGGGCAACCATGATCCCCGCCCGGTGGCCAATCTGCCAGGGCGTGCCGTCTCCGCCTGGCGCGATGGGCCGCTGATTTTCCGCCACATTGCCTCGGCCGCGACCTTGCCGCCGGGCGAGGCGGAGATTTCGGCGCACTACCACCCCCAGGCCGCCCTCTGGCGCCGCGGCACGCGGGTCAGCCGACGCTGCTTTCTCCTCGGTCAGGAGCGGGCGATCCTGCCCGCCTTCGGGACCTATACGGGAGGCATGGATGCGCGCGATCCGGTCTTCGACCCCCTGCTCGGGACGGGCGCCATGGCCCTCCTGCTCGGCCAACACCTCACTCCCGTCCCGCGCGAACGGCTCGACGCGCCGGTGCGGGTATGAGCACGTTCACGCCGCCCGATCCCGATTGGGAGGCCCGGCTGCGCCGCAGTTTCGCCGCCCAGCCGTTCATGGGCCTCCTGGGTGCAACGCTCGAGGACGTGAGCCCCGGCCGCGTCTCCATCCGCCTGCCTCTGCGCCCAGCACTTGGCCAGCATCACGGACACGCCCATGCCGGCGCCGCATGGTCCATTGCGGATAGTGCCGCGGGCTTCGCAGCACAGAGCATGATGACGCCGGAGGAGGAAGTGCTGACGGTCGAGCTTAAGATCAATCTGATCCGCCCCGCCCAAGGCGCCTCCCTCCTCGCGACCGGCCAGGTGATCCGGGCCGGGCGCCAGCTTGTGGTCGGCAACGCGGAGGTGGAGGCGGAGGACGCCACCGGCACGCGGCGTCTGATCGCCACGACCCTCGGGACCTTCATCCGCCTGCGCGAGAAAGCCGCAGACTAGTCACCGCATCTTGCGACGACGCCGCGGCCTTCGTACCTAGCGTCCGTCTCGATCAGCTACTTCCACGACCCTCATGACCGTCACACGCCAAGGCCGCTGCCTCTGCGGCGCGGTCCGTTTCAAGATCACCGGACCTGTCAGCGATCCTATCGCCTGCCATTGCCGCGAGTGCCAGCGCCACAGCGGTGGGATCTGGATCTCCGTCACCGCCGCGCGCGCCGATGTCGACATCCAGCGCGACCGTCTCGCCTGGGTCTCGGTGAGCGAGAGCGCGCGTCGCGGCTTCTGTCGGGACTGTGGCGGCTACCTGTTCTGGGAGGCCGTCGAAGGCGATGAGATCGAGATCGCTTTTGGCGCCCTCGATGATCGTGACGGGCTGAGCCTGGCGGCCCATATCCACACCGACGAAAGCCCCCTGCCCGTCGCCGATGACGGGG
>JBCCLX010000574.1:0-2136 GCA_039026635.1 Pseudomonadota bacterium | reverse complement strand
GTCTCGGCCCCTGATGGGTACGCCTCACCGTATTCCCTTTTCATCCACGCTGGCTTTTGCTGCGCGGAACCATCTCTCATTTCCTAGCCGGTCCAGGCGACAACGGCAATCAACCATTCGCTCGGACGGCCACGGTCCTGCGCCGCCGCGGAGGGGGGAGGTGAAGCGCCCCGGGGCGCGGGCACGTCGCGCGTCCGAACCGAGACGACACGCGGGCCCGGATCGTTCATCGCATCCTTGCGCTCACGCCCTGTCCGATCTGATTGACGCCACTCCGCACGCGTCATCCCCTGCTCGACCGGGGATCCAGGGCGGCTGCCTATGGGCCGCACGGTCACGCCTGCTATCGCCGAAAACCTCCTCCAGATCGGTCTTGAGCCGACCTGGGAAGGAAAGGGCGCCTCCCTCTGCCCTGCGCGCAGGACCCTGCTCCCCGTCCGGTCATTGACAATGCATTTAGGGCCGCGGTCGATGGTGCGGGTGCGCCGAGGCAGAGGTCGTCGGGAACCCTCGCGTCTCAGGCGTCGGGCGGGGCCTCGACCAACAGCGTCGCGCCATCGACCCCTGCGATACGCAGGGTGGTCGTCCCCTCGGGCAGGCTCGTACGTCCGTCGACGAGACGGGCGCGCCAGACCACGCCATCCACGGTGACACTGCCGATCCCGGCTTCGAAAGGACCAGAGATCGGCGCGACCCGCCCTTCGATCGCTTGACCACGCCGATTGAGCGCTGAGCCGCCGCCTTCTGCGGCCCGGCGGCGGGCACGACGGGTGAAGATCCAGGCGATCACAGTACCAACCAGCATCGCCGCGCCGAAGAGGCCGATCTGCAGCGCCCCGTCGAGCTCGGGATAGGCCAAGAGCACCGCAGCGACGGCAAGCGCTGCGGCCATCGGGCCGAGCAGAAAGGTTGTGCCCGTCAAGACCTCAACGGCCCCGAGTGCGATCCCAAGGGCGACCCACCACCAGGGTGAGATCCCGTCGAGAAAGGCGAACGGGTCGATATCCGGCAGCATTAGCTCTCGCCATCCCAGGGGTTGGCGCGGCCCGACGGCGCGGGGGTGCTCGCTGCGGGCGGCGGGGACACGCGGCGCGGCGCAGGGTCCCCACCGCCCGAGCCACCGCGCGCGCCCGTCAGCTCTGCAATCCCGGCAATGGCACCAGCGATGCCCGAGGCCTCGATCGGCAGGATGATCGTCTTGGCATTGGGGCTCGAGACCATGGCGCTGAGCGCCTCGGTGTATTTCTGTGCCACGAAGTAGTTGACGGCCTGCACGTCGCCCTCGGCGATCGCGGCCGAGACCATCTGGGTCGCCTTCGCCTCCGCCTCGGCCTGACGCTCCCGCGCCTCAGCATCGAGAAACGCCGCTTCGCGACGACCCTCGGCCTCGCGGATCTGGCTCTCGCGCTGACCCTCGGCCTTCAGGATGGCCGCCTGCTTCTCGCCCTCGGCTTGAAGCACCTCGGCGCGCTTCTCCCGCTCGGCCTTCATCTGGCTGCCCATGGCCATCACGATGTCCTTCGGCGGGCTCAGATCCTTGATCTCGACGCGCGTCACCTTCACGCCCCAAGGCGTCGCCGCCTCGTCGATGATGTTCAGCAGCTTAGTGTTGATTGTCTCACGGTTGGAGAGCACGTCGTCGAGATCCATCGCGCCGATCACCGAACGGATGTTCGTCATCGAGAGGTTGAGCAGCGCCAGCTCCAGATCCCGCACCTCATAGGCCGCCCGCGGCGCATCGGTCACCTGGTAGAAGGCGACCGCATCGGCGCGCACCTGGGCGTTGTCCCGCGTGATCACGTCCTGCCCGTCAATATCGAGCACGGTCTCCATCATGTTGATCTGCCGCCCGATGCTGTCGATCAGCGGCACTAGGAAATTGAGGCCCGGTGGGAGCGTGCGGCTGTAACGCCCGAAGCGCTCGACGGTCCATTCCTCGCCCTGCGGCACCGTACAGACTGCCCGCGACACCACGATCACGGCAAACACCGCAAACAGGATTGCGACAACGGCCAGCACAGTGCTTCCCGTGATCAGGCCGGAGCCAAAAAGGTCTTCCATGACGTCCCCGATTTGCTTTCCGCGGCGCATCCGCGATACGCCCCCAAGGCGTCGCGGTGATAGCATGAAATCGGG
>JBCCLX010000573.1:0-2161 GCA_039026635.1 Pseudomonadota bacterium | reverse complement strand
GGCGGCTCTATCTCTCGGGGCTTGAGGAGACGGGGCCGGATTATGCCGAGGCCGTGACCTGGCTCGAACAGGCCGCAGCAGGAGGGGATCGGGAGAGCGGCCGGTTGCTAGCGGAAGCCCGAGAGCTGCGCGACAGTGACCCTGCGCGGCTGCGCTGGCGGGACCGCTACACCTATCCCTACTGGTACAGCTCGAACTACTACGGCTACTTCGGCCGCGGCCGCTACTTCTACTACTGAGCCGCCCGGCGAGATCGGTCCCAATCGGGCCCAAGGTGCCCGCGTCAGGGCCTCCTGATCACTCGGCGGCGCGCAAGAGCGGGCGCGGTCGAGCCTCCTGCCAGACGATCTCTTCGAGTTCGCGCTTCTTCAGCGCGGCCCGCAGGCGCCGGTCGGCCAGATACGGATGATCGCGGTGGGAGCGCCAGACGAGGGCGAGGCTCTGGTGCCATAGCCAGCGGAGCGAGAAGCCGAGGCCGGCCGTGGTCCACTCCCGTGCCGCCAGCGCCGCCGGCGTGGCGATCAGGGTGAGCACCGTGGCAAAACCGAGGCCGAAGATCACGGCCGTCGCGAGCTGAACCCACATCTGGGCTGAGGGCGCGCCGAAGGAGACGGTGCCGGCCGCGAAATCGAGGCTGACGGCGAACATCATCGGCGTCAGCCCGATCATGGTGGTGCCGGTCGTGAGCAGCACGGGGCGGATACGGTCCTCCGCCGTGCGCACAATGGCCTCCAGCCGCGGCATGCGGGCGCTGAACTCCTGATAGGTGTCGATCAGCACGATGTTGTTGTTCACCACGATGCCCGCCAACGCGACGATGCCGAGGCCCGTCATGATGATCGAGAAGGTCTGCCCCATCACCAGCGCGCCGATCAGCACGCCAGCGACCGACATGACTACGGCCGAGAGCACGAGGACGGCATTGTAGATCGAATTGAACTGCGCCAGCAGCAGCATGAACATCAGCCCGAGCGCGCCGGCAAAGGCGATGGCGAGGAAGCTCTGCGATTCTTCCTGCTCCTCCCGATCCCCCACAAAGCGGGCGTCGATCCCATCGGGAAACGGGTTCTCCGTGGCGATCCAGGCTTCGAGTTCGTCGATCTTGCCGACATCGCTGACACCTGGGGCGACATCGGCACGGACCAGGAAGAAGCGACGGTCTTCGCGACGCTGGATCTCATAGAGCTTCTGGCGGGCCGCGCGCTCGATGAAATTGGCAAGCGGTACTTGGCCTTCCGCCGTCGGCACACGCAGGCTGTCGAGCGTCGTCAGCGTGCGCGCCTCGGCCGGGAAGCGGGCGCGGATATCGAGCTCTTCATCGCTGTCATCGGCCCGCAGCGTGTCGATGGTCGTCCCGCGGGTCACGAACTGCACGAAGGGTCCGATGGTCGCGATATCGGCTCCGAAACGCCCGGCTGTCGCCCGGTCGACCTCGATCTGCCATTCTATCCCGGGTAGGGGGGTCGTGTCGTCGATCTTGACCAGGCCCTCGGTCGCCTCGAAACGCGCGCGGGCAACGGCGACGGCGGCCTCTAGGGTCTCGAAATCGGAACCGCGCAGCTCGAGCTGGATCGGCTTGCCCTGTTGGGGTCCTTCTTCCTGCTCAACCACCTCGGCGTGAAAGCCGGGGAGATTGGCCACGGCGGCCTCCACATCGGCCATGATCTCCCTCGCAGGCCGGCTCGTGCGCCAGCTTTCGAGCTCGATCAGAACCTCCCCCACCGCATCGGGTGGCGCCTCGGGATCGACGCCGCCCGCGCTTTTGCCAGCGGAGGCGAAGGCACTCTCGATCCCATCGATGGGCCGCACGAGGGACTCGATGATGCGTACGAGGCGATCTTCCTCCGCCAGGCTCATATTGCCCCGGGAGCGGACGTAGACCGTGGCCCGCTGGGGGTCCATCTCCGTGAAGAACTCGGTCCCGTTGTTGTGCTCGCCGTAATAGGAGAAGACGCTGACGATCCCGGTCACGATGAGCCCGATGGCCCGGAACGGGCCCACGGGATTGAGCACGACGAGCCCGATGACCCGCCCGAAGAAGGAGCGGCGATAGCGCCGCGCGCGCCGGCAGGCCCCTCGGCCCTATCGCCGCTCCTTCATCGGGCGGGTCAACGGGCTCGTCGTGCTCAATCCCGTGGGCCCGTTCCTGGCCATCGGGCTC
>JBCCLX010000572.1:0-2164 GCA_039026635.1 Pseudomonadota bacterium | reverse complement strand
TCGCATCCTCTTGAGCCAGATCCCCTTCGTCACCCGTCCCCGCGCGCTCCTGCAATCGACCGGGCTCTGCACCATGGGCTGTGCCTTGCCTCTGGCCCTGGGAGCGGCGATCGCCGAGCCCGAGCGTCGGGCGGTGGCCTTCATGGGCGATGGCTGTGCGGAAATGGTGCTGGGTGAGCTTGCGACGCTGCGCGATAGCCGCCTGCCTGTGGTGGTGGTGGTTCTCGTTGATGCCTCGCTGGCGCTGATCGAGCTCAAACAGCGACGCGAGGGGCTGCAAAACACCGGTGTCGATTTCGGCCGCACCGATTTCATCGCCGTCGCCGAAGCCTTTGGCGGGCGCGGCGTCTCGGTCTCGCGGCCGGGCGAGGCGGGCCCGGCGCTGGAAGACGCCCTGGCCGCCGACCGCTTCACGCTGATCGAAGTGGCGATCCCGCGCCGGAGCTATGACGGTCTGTTCTGACCCAACGAGGCCGCCCACGGGCGCGTCCTCCCAGGCAGCATCTCTCCCGCGACCGCCTTTGCGCGCGCCCACCCACCCCGGACGCGCCCGTTATGCGGTGAGATGCCGGGAGCCGCGGCTCAGAGGTCAACTTCGATCTGGCAGAGTTTGGTCTTTCCGGAGGGTTCCTCGGCAGGACGTGGTGGGCCAGGGCCGGTGCTTGCGCCCGGTCGGGCCGGGGTCCGATCTAAGCCTCGGACAGCGACGCAGGGGGCGACGGAGCGAAGGGACTGCTGGCGAGCCTGTCGCACTGGGTGCCGAGATGGCGCCAGTCTTTCAGTTTCGTGACGGCTTGTTCGAACGCTTGCGCAGCCGGAAGGCGCGAGGGCGAAAGAACTGAGTCGGTTCCGCGGTCGCGTGACCGGATGATTGGGGCCGCGTCGTAGGGTCAAGACCGGCTCATCAGACGTCGGGGTTCGCCGTGAGCGTCGACGGCGGTGCGAACCTCTTCGGGTCGAGGACCTCGGGATCGGCCGCCTTGCCGCCGAAGGCGGGTGGCCGACTGTCGCGCCTCGCCATGCTTGGCCTCGCACCGGTGCCCGCTGGGGACGTTGCCTCTGTCCCTTTGGCGGTCTTCGCCACATCGCATGGCCATCAGGTCCGTCCTCGGTATTCGATTGGGTGGTGCTTTGCTGTGCGTCAGCCGCGATGGGGCCTCGACTGAGGGCTCAGGAGCCTAGGGGATCAGGATGGCGCGGAAATCGTTCACATTCGTGAGGGTCGGACCGGTGATGATCTGATCGCCGAGCGCTTCGAAAAAGCCGTGGGCATCGTTGCGGGCGAGGTCCTTGGCGGGATCTCGGCCGGCTGCGGCGGCGCGGGCGAGGGTGTTGGGGGTCGTCACGGCGCCGGCAACCTCGGCGGCGCCGTCAATCCCGTCGGTATCGCCCATCAGCGCCCAGACGGGCAGAGGCACCGGGGCGCCGCCGGCGGAGGCTTCCGGGGCCGCGCCGAGGGCCGTGGCAAAGCCGAGGAGGCATTCGACGTTGCGCCCGCCGCGCCCTCGGGTCTCGGCCGCACCCCGCAGCGTCACCGTCGTCTCACCGCCGGAGAGCAACACGCAGGGCCGCGGCAGAGGTTGGTCGTGACGCAGGACCTGGAGCGCCATGCCGGCGAGGAGCTTGCCGACCTCGCGGGCTTCCCCTTCCAAGCTGTCGCCGAGGATCAGGGGCGCGATGCCGGCGGCCTGCGCGGCGCTAGCAGCAGCCTCGAGGCTCAATTGGGGGGCGGCGATTATGCGGTTCTCTGTCAGCGTCAGGCGCGGATCATCCGGCGCCGGGCAGGGGAGCGCATCGCCGAGATGGCGGGTCACGCTCTCGGGCGGCTCGATCCCATAGGCGTCTAGGATGGCGCGGGCCTCGGCCGGGCCTGCCGTCTCCCCCACCGTGGGGCCCGAGGCAATGACGCCAGGGGCATCGCCGGGGACATCCGAGATCAGGAGCGCGAGAACGGGGGCGGGATGCGCTGCAGCTGCCAGTCGCCCGCCTTTGATGCGGCTCAGATGCTTGCGGACGACGTTCATCTCCCCGATCGCTGCACCGCTGGCCAAAAGGGCGCGGTTGACCGCCTGTTTCTCCGCCAGCGTGATGCCATCGGCCGGCAGGGTCAGCAGCGCCGAGCCGCCGCCCGAGATGAGGGCGATGACGTGATCCTGAGGACCCG
>JBCCLX010000571.1:0-2196 GCA_039026635.1 Pseudomonadota bacterium | reverse complement strand
GTCGCGATCTCTTCCCGGTGCCGGCGCCCAGCGGCATCGAGTTCGAACCCTTCGAGGCCACGCTCTGGCATCTCTTAAGCCGCAAGCGCATCGGGGCCCTTTTGGTGCATGATCCGATCGAGGGGCTGCGCCTGCATGCGGGCTGCGACGCGCGCTATGCCAGCGTTCTCGAAGAATGCGGCATCACCCTCGGCCAGAAGTGCGAGAACGGTGATGATCTGGCAGCGCTGATCCGCACCGTGATGCAGGAGAGCCGGCTCTCGATCGGTCTCATGGTCGACTATGCCTCGATCACCAGCAGCATCGATGCTGCGGCGGCGGAGCGCTTGTTCGTGCTCGTCGACAAGCTCTCGCGGGAGCCCGCACCGGCGCGGCCGGCCAAAGGGCATGACTGGCCGCCGCGCAACCCGATCTTCTGGATGGTCGAGCGGCCGGGGGACATTCCCGAATGGGTGGGCGCGCGGAACCCGGGCTATCGCGACCTGATCCTCGGCACGCCGGATCTCGCCGATCGCGCGAGCTTCATCACCATGCTTGCCGAAGACCTGCCGTCCGATGATCTCGATATCGATCAGAAGGCCCAGCGGATCGAAAAGGCCGCCGTGCGCTGCGAGGGCATGACGCTGCGGGAGATGGAGGCGGTCATCGGCCTGGCCCGGGCCGCCGGACGCGGGATCGATGGCTTCGAGGACGCGCTCCGCTCCTTCCTGATCGGCACCTCGCGGGATCCTTGGGTGTCCAGCGCCATGCGCCGGCGCGTGCGCAATGCGCGGGCTGTGATGGAGAGCCGCGTGAAGGGCCAGCGCCGCGCCGTGGACAAGACTTGCGATATCCTGATCCGCTCGATCATGGGCCTCTCGGGCGCGCATACGACGCGACCCGGCGGGCGCCCGCGCGGCGTTCTCTTCTTCGTCGGGCCCACGGGCACGGGCAAAACCGAGCTTGCCAAAGCGATCACCGAGGTGCTTTTCGGCGATGAGACGGCGATGCGCCGCTTCGATATGTCGGAGTTCATGACCGAAGAGTCGATCGGTCGCCTGATCGGCCCGCCCCCAGGCGCAGCGGGGCATGAAGACGGGGGCGAGCTGGTCAACGCCGTGCGCGAGCGCCCCTTCAACGTCTTCCTCTTCGATGAGGTCGAGAAGGGGCATCCGCGCATCCTCGACACCTTCCTCCAGATCCTCGACGACGGCCGCCTGTCGGACACGCGGGGCGAGACCGGCTATTTCTCGGAGGCCCTCCTGATCTTCACCTCCAACATCGGCATGCAGGGGACGGACAAATCCTCCAACGCCGGTCAGGTCGTGCTGCCCTCGGACAGCCCAGAGATGGTGGAGATCAAGCTGACCGACGCCGTGCGCACACATTTCCGCACCGAGCTGCGGCGCCCAGAACTCTTCAACCGGTTCGGCCAAAACATCGTGCCATTCGAGTTCATCAACTCGCGCAGCGCCACCGCGATCTTCGACGGGGTGCTGACGCGCGCGCTCATGGCCGTGAAAGAGATGCACGGGGTCGAGGTCATGATGGACGACTGGGCGCTGAACCAGCTTCTGGAGCTTTGTGCCACCGACCTTAACGAGGGCGGGCGCGGCATCGGCAACCGGATTGAGACGTTCCTGATAAACCCGCTCGCCCGACTGCTCTTCGAGCGCGAGGAGCTGACGCAGATCACGATCACGGCCTTCGAACTCGTCGATCGCGACTGGGTGCTGCACATCTCCGAGGACGAACGCCGAGAGACGGCGGCCTAACCACACCCCGTCCAACAGGATCGGGTCCGATCCAAGGACGTCCTAGTCCGCCGTCATTTCGGTCAATCGCGAGGCAGTTCGCGCAAACTCGAAGCTGCCCTCACCCGCGCGATAGAGATCATCGGGTGGTGCCGCGGCGGAGAGGTAGAGCCGCGTCTTCGCTTCATAGAGCGCGTCGATCAGGGTCACGAAGCGCTTCGCCTCGTTGTTGCGGTGCCGACTGAGCTCCGGCACCGCATCGATGAAAACCACGCTGAACCGCTCTGCGATACTGAGATAGTCGGCGGGGCCGAGGGGAACCGCGCAAAGCGCCTCGAAGCCAGAACGCGCGGCCTCCTCCGTTGCCGCCTCGATCGCCACGCGCCGACCATGGACCGAGAGCGTGACCGGCGCCGGTGTCTCGCCCGCCGTCTCCCGCGACCAGGCCGCATCCATGGCCGCT
>JBCCLX010000570.1:0-2205 GCA_039026635.1 Pseudomonadota bacterium | reverse complement strand
CTCCGACAGGAAGTTCCTGAAGAGTCATCCAAGGATTCAGTTTATCGGTCTGATGCTAACCATGGCCAGTCATGGAGACGAATTCTATGATGAAGATCACGAACACTTTGTCTCGATCTCGGCGTGCCCGTGGGCGGCGGTACGGATGCCACCCGCGTGACCTCCTACAACCCCTGGTACTCGATCCAGTGGATGACCACGGGCCTCTCGCGCGGCGGCATGCGGATGTATGACGACGACAACCTGCTGACGCGTGAGGAAGCGCTGCGGCTCTGGACGACCGGTTCGGCCTGGTTCACCGGCGATGCGGGCCGCAAGGGTGCGATCAAGGCCGGTCAGATGGCGGACTTCGCGCTGCTCGACCGGGACTATTTCCAGGTGACGGATGCTGAGATCGCCAAGCTCACCTCGGCGCTCACGGTCCTGGGCGGCTCGGTCGTCTATGGCGAGGGCGACTTCGCGCACCACGACCTGCGCCACCTGCCGCCCATCAGCCCCGATTGGTCGCCGGTGATCACCTTCGACTACTCACCGGCCTGATCCCGCCAGAACTGGCGGTCGCCTGCGCGCGCGACCGCCCACTAACATAAGGGAGACCGCCATGACCGCCCCCGATACGACCACCCCCGAGACGATCCTCTTCAACGGCCGCATCACCACCTTTGATCCCGAGAACCCCGAGGTCAGTGCCATCGCATTGGCCGGGGGCCGCGTGCTCGCGACGGGCCCGGATGCGGAGATCATGGCCACGGCAGGAGATGCGGCGGTGATCGACCTTCAGGGCCGTCGCGTGATCCCCGGGCTGATCGACAGCCACACCCATATCATCCGCCAGGGCAACAACTTCGCGATGGAGCTGCGCTGGGATCATGTGCCCTCGCTTGCCGATGGTCTGGCGATGCTGAAGGCGCAAGCGCAGCGCACGCCGCCGGGCCAGTGGATCCGCGTCGTCGGCGGCTGGTCGGCGGATCAATTCGCCGAGCGTCGCCTGCCCACCATCGACGAGATCAACGCCGTGGCGCCGGAGGTACCCGTCTATGTCCTCCACCTCTACGACCGCTGCTGGCTCAACAAGGCGGCGCTGCGTGCCCTCGGCATCGACAGCCATTTCTACGAACCCTTCGTCTCAGGCCGCCTCGAGCGGGACGATAACGGCAATCCGACGGGCCTCGCGCTGGCGCGGCCCAATGCGCAGCCGCTCTATGCGCTCCTTGACATGGCGCCGAAGCTCGATTTCGAGCAGCAGCTCACCTCGACCAAGCACTACTTCCGCGCGCTGAACGGCCTCGGCCTGACCTCGGCGCTCGACTGTGCGGGCGGGTTTCTGAACTACCCGGACGACTACGGCGTGATCTCCGAGCTCAACCGGCGCGGCGAGCAGACCGTGCGCATCGGCTATCAGCTCTTCGCCCAGCGCCCGCTCTTCGAACTCGAGGACTTCAAGCGCTGGCATGACATCGTGAAGCCGGATCAGGGCGACGACTACCTCAAATGCGTGGGCGCGGGTGAGATGCTGGTCGCCTCGGCCTATGATTTCGAGGATTTCTCTTACCCGCGGCCGGAGCTGCCGAAGCGCATGGAAGGGGACCTCCGCCCCGTCCTCGAGTTCCTGCTCGAGAACCGCTGGCCGATCCGCTTCCACTGCACCTATGAGGAGAGCGCCCATCGCCTTCTGACCGTTCTCGAAGAGGTCGGCCGCGACAAGGGGCTGGAGGAGCTCAACTGGATCTTCGACCATGGCGAGACCGCATCGGAGCGCACCATGGAATGGGTCGCGCGCCTCGGCGGCGGCATCTCCTATCAGAACCGCATCGCCTTCCAAGCCACCGCCTATCGCGACCGCTATGGCGAGGCGGCGCTGCGCGAGGTGATGCCCGTGCGCAAGATGATGGCCTCCGGCGTGCCCCTGGCCGCCGGGACCGACGCGACCCGCGTCTCCTCCTACAATCCCTGGCTTGCGATCCACTGGGCGGTCTCGGGCAAGGGGCGGGGCGGCGACATGATCTGGGCGGCCGAGAACCGGCTGACCCGTGAGGAGGCGCTGCGCCACTGGACCGTCTCTGGCGCCTGGTTCTCCCGAGAAGCGGGCGTGAAGGGCCAGCTCATGCCCGGACAGTTCGCCGATCTCGCGGTGCTCGACCGGGACTACTTCACCTGCCCGAAAGGGTGAGATCGGCGGTGATATCCGCGATCTCATCCTCCGCG
>JBCCLX010000569.1:0-2207 GCA_039026635.1 Pseudomonadota bacterium | reverse complement strand
GCCGAACGGCCATCTCGTGGTCCGCGGCAGCCAGGAGATCCGCATCAACTTCGAGCTGCGCGAGATCCAAGTCAGCGGCATCGTCCGCCCCGAAGACATCTCTCGGCGCAACGAGATCACGCTCGAGAAGATCGCGGATGCCCGGATTGTCTATGGAGGGCGGGGCCAGATCACCGATCTGCAGCAGCCGAGGTATGGCCAGCAAATCGTTGACCTTCTTGCGCCATTCTAGGGGGGTGAGCGTGAGATGGGGCGGCAGAAGAGCAGAGTCTGGCGGTCGAAGATCGATCGCTTTGGCGGCGCCAAGCGAGGGCCGGGCGCAGCAATCGCTCATTCGAAGTTAGAGGAGCCTGCCGATGCTACGGATCTTGATCCTGCTCCTGCCCATCATCGCGATTGTCGGCGGCGCTTTCGTCGGTGAGCAGATGCTCGCGTCGGGCGATGAGGCATCCCAAGAAATGGCAGCTGATGCGGGTGACGCCAAAGGCGATGCCGAGGGCGAGGAGGAGATGGCAAGCCCCGACGGCGGTGCCGCCGCACTGGAAGGCGACCGGCAGGTCGTGGTGCTTGAGCGCCGCCTCATCGTCCCGATCGTGACCGACCGTGAGACGCGCGCCTTCATTCTCTTCGAGCTGGCCCTCGATGTGCCCGTGGAGCTCGGCGATGTCACCTATGCGAGCGAGGCGCGGTTGCGCGATGCCTTCCTGCGCAGCATGCTCTCACTCGCAGCGGCTGGCGTGTTTCGTGAAGGCATGCCGTCGCCTGCCATGATGGATGAGACCCGACGGCTCCTCCGCGTCGATGCTCGGCGCGTCCTTGAACATGACGACGTCGAGGTCCTTCTGACCGAAGCGATCATGCGCAGTGCGTGAGGGCTGCGAAAACGGGCCGATGCATCGGACAGACCCGCCACGCGGCGCTCAAAACACAACGGGTTAGCGTCCCTGGCCCACAAGGCTTCCCGATGACATCTCTGCTCGATCAGCTGTGCTCGACAGGCGCGGGGCGCTTCGCCGGCAATCCCAACCTATTCAGAAGCGAGCCTGTGGGCGCGCGAACTCGACAACGGCCCGGTGTAACCAGGGCGGGGTATCCGGGTTCTACCTGGGCCTGTCGCTGGCCTCAGCCTGCGAGACGCATCGGGTGCGCGAGGTCTGATTGGCGGTGAGGGCGCGTGCCCCGGTCTCCATGACGAACGTGCGGCGATGGCGGGCTGGAGGGCTTGGGGTCCGTGCGACCCGTCTCAAAACGGATCGTATTGGAAGAACACGGCGCTGAGCGGGGGCAATGTCACTTCCAGTGCGTGGGGTTTGCCGTGCATGGGTTCGGGCACCGTCTCCCGCGCGCCCAAGTTCCCGCGACCGGAACCGCCGTAGCTGGCCGCATCCGTGTTGAGGACCTCGCGCCAGCGCCCCGGCAGGGGCACGCCGAAGCGCCAGCCCGCCCGCTCGATATGGGTGAAGTTGAAGAGACAGAGGATCGGCGCTGTCCCCTCCGGCCCATGGCGCAGCCAGCTGAAAACCGAGGCTTCGTTGGCCCCACCATCAACCCAATCGAAGCCGCCAGGCTCCGCGTCGCGGGCATAAAGGGCAGGCGCTGCGGCCACCACGCCGTTCAGATCGCGCACCAAGCGGCGCACCCCTTCATGCAATTCATAATCGAGGCTTGCCCAGGGCAGCTCGATCTCGTGGTTCCACTCGTCGCGCTGTCCGAATTCTGTGCCCTGAAAGAGCAGCGTCTTACCCGGATGGGCGAACATGAAGCCGAGATAGACGCGTAGGTTGGCAAAACGCTGCCACTCGTCCCCGGGCATGCGTGCCAGGATCGAGCCCTTGCCGTGGACCACCTCGTCATGGCTGAGCGGCAGGATGAAGTTCTCCGAGAACGCATAGAGCAGCCCGAAGGTCATCTGCCCATGGTGGTAGCAGCGATGCTCATGGCTCTCGCTCACATACCGCAGACTGTCGTTCATCCAGCCCATGTTCCATTTGAATCCGAAGCCGAGGCCGCCGTGGTGCACGGGTTGGGAGACGCCGGGCCAGGCGGTGCTCTCCTCGGCGATCATGAGGATCGAGGGGTCCCAGCCATAGAGCTCGGCGTTCACGCGACGCAGGAAGGCGATCGCCTCGAGGTTCTCGCGACCGCCATGCTGGTTGGGGATCCAGTCGCCCTCCTCGCGGCTGTAGTCACGATAGAGCATGGAGGCG
>JBCCLX010000568.1:0-2214 GCA_039026635.1 Pseudomonadota bacterium | reverse complement strand
GCGCATGCAGGCGATCGCCCCCTTCTTCTCGCCCATGATGGCCAAGGTCGGCGCCACCATCGACGGCACGGACGGCACGCCGACGGCCGGCTACGCCTATCCGGTGCTGATCGCGATGGCGGATCAGGACGCGGACCTCGTCTACAACATGACGAAGGCGATGGTGGAGCTGTTCGCCGATTACGACGGCAACGCGCCGGGTATCTCAGGCTGGGACCTCGACAAGCAGAACTTCGAGTGGGTCTCGCCCTACCACGACGGTGCCATCAAATACTTCAAGGAGATCGGCGCCTGGTCGGATGCCGCGCAGGCCCATAACGACAATCTGATCGCCCGCCAGGGGGCGCTGGCCGCGGCCTGGGCCGAGTTGAAGGCGGAAGGTCCGTCCGACTGGGAGGCAGCTTGGGACGCCAAGCGGCGCGCGGCGCTCGAGGCCGGTGGCTTCGAGGTGGTCTTCTGAGCCCCTGACAGGAGCGCGCCATGAGCGCGGACCAAGCCTCGTCCCCCTCGGGGGCGGGGCCTATCTCGTCTGAGGCGGTCTCCGGTTGGGAAACGGCGGAGCGAGCCGTCGTGATGGTCGCCACGCTGGCGGCGATCGCCCTCGCCGTGCATCAGCTCTTCAACCTCGGCCTCTTTGGCATCGTGCTGATCGAGGGGCGCTATCTCTATCTGTTGGCCGCCCTCTTCCTCGTCGTCCTCTTCCTCACCTTCCGCGCTGTCCCCGGCATGAAGGGCCCCGCGCGTTGGTACGACTGGGCGCTGGCCGCGGCTGCCGCCGGCGCCGCCGGCTACTTCGCCTGGACGGCCGAGACGGCACTCGACATGGGCTGGGAGTATGCGGCACCAGACGACGCGGTTTGGGCGTCGCTCGCGCTTTACATCCTGATCCTCGAGGGGACGCGGCGCGCCGGCGGCACGGTGCTCTTTGCCATCGTGCTGCTCTTCTCGCTCTACCCCACCTTTGCCGATCAGGTGCCGAACCCGCTCAACGGCTTTGCCCAGCCGTTCTGGGATACGGTGCCCTATCACATGATCTCGGCCGAGAGCTCTTTCGGTATCCCGATGAAGGCCTTCGGCAGCCTCGTCATCGGCTTCATCCTGTTCGGTGCGGTGCTGTCGCGCACGGGTGGGGGCGCCTTCTTCAACGACCTCGCGCTGGGCCTCGTGGGGCACTATCGGGGCGGTGCGGCCAAGGTCGCGATCTTCGCGAGCGGCTTTATGGGCTCGATGTCGGGCTCCGTGATTTCCAATGTGTTGACGACCGGCGCCGTTTCTATCCCGGCCATGAAGCGCACCGGCTTCGAGGCGCGTACCGCCGGCGCGACGGAGGCCTGTGCGTCGACCGGTGGCGTGCTGATGCCCCCCATCATGGGTGCCACGGCCTTCATCATGGCGCAGTTCCTCTCGCGTCCTTACGTCGAGATCGCCCTCGCCGCCGCGATCCCCTCGGCGCTCTTCTACTTCGGGCTCTTTGCGCAGATCGATGCCTATGCGGCGCGCCGGGGCCTGCGCGGGCTGCCACGGCCCGACCTGCCGCGCCTCGGCGCCACCATGCGCGCGGGGTGGATCTACCTTACCGTCTTCGCGCTTCTGCTGTTCTTCATGATCGGGCTGCGGCAGGACACGCTGGCGCCCTTCTGGGCTACCGCGCTCCTGCTGATCGTGAACCAGATCCGCGCCTCCACGCGCCTGTCGCTCCGCCAGATGAGCGATCTCGTTTGGGGCATCGGCAAATCGCTTGCCGAACTCACCGGCGTGCTGCTCGGCATCGGGCTTATCGTCGGCGCCTTCTCGGCCACGGGTCTCGCAGGCACGCTGGTCAACGATCTGATCTTTCTCGCGGGCGACTCGATCCCAGCACTCCTGGTCATGGGCGCGCTCACCGCCTTCGTCTTCGGCATGGGGATGACCGTGACGGCCTGCTACATCTTCCTCGCCGTCGTCCTCGCCCCGGCGCTGGAACAGGCCGGGCTCAACGTCCTCGCCGTCCACCTCTTCATCCTCTATTGGGGCATGGTGAGTTTCATCACGCCGCCCGTGGCCCTCGGCGCCTTCGCGGCGGCGACGCTCGCAGGCGCCTCCGCCTTCCGGACGGGGCTTGAGGCCATGCGCCTTGGCGGCGTGCTCTACATTGTGCCGTTCTTCTTCGTCCTGAACCCCGCGCTTGTGGGTGAGGCACCGGCGGTCGAAGTAGTCTCGGTCTTCACCTGCGCG
>JBCCLX010000567.1:0-2225 GCA_039026635.1 Pseudomonadota bacterium | reverse complement strand
GCGGCCACATCCGCGAGCACCTGCCAGCGCGGGCCCACGTCCAGGCCGTGCAGCTCGAGCCGCCAGAGCATCGAGGACGCGTTCAACATGTCGAGATAGAAGCCGCTGTCGGGCTCGGCGCCGAACTGGGCATCGTAGAGCGCCAGGACCTCAGCATCCTGCCCGCTCTCAAGTAGGTAAAGTCCGCGGTGCCAGTGCAGGTGGTAGCGGAAGTTGTTGACCTCGGACCAGCGGTGCTCGATCCCGCCCGTGAAGGCGAGACCTTCCTCCGCCCGTCCGGTCATTTCCATGGCATGGGCGACGGCATGCACCGACCAGGCATCGGCCGGGTTTTCCTCGACGGCGATGCGACCATGCTTCTCAGCGCGCCCATAGTCGCCGGACTCCTCAAGACCAAAAGCGTACATGCCTTGCACGAAGCCGTAGAAACGGTGGTCCGGGCCATAAGCGGGCAGGAGGCGCGCAATCCCGTCGCGCAACCGATGGTCTGAGTTCGAGTAGAAGTGGATGAAATGCGCCAGGCGCAAGGCCAGCATGTCGTTGGGCTGCTCTTGCAGAATGCGCGACCACTCTGCATCCGCGCCATCCATGTCGCCCGCCACCCAGGCGGCCAATGCGCTGGCATGGAGGCGCTCGCGCGGGTTCAGCCGGCCTGCCTCCGCCATGCGCCCGAGGCGCGCGGCATGGCCGGCGGCGGCGTTGCCGCTCTGCCGATTGCCCATCATCTTTGCGAGATAGCCGCGCGCTGCGATCGCCATGGGCATTTCCGGATCATCGGCGAGCAGCGCTTCAGAACGCTTGCCGGTATCGCGCCGAAAGCCCACGAAAGCGCGCACGAGGTCGTCATAGGCGTCGACGCTCTCTGGCCGGCTGGCAGTGAAAGCCAGGCCATCTCGATCAGCGAAGGTTTGCATGGCGACGCGTCCTCTTTCCACGGCTCGAAAACACTACCCACGTCTGCCAGGCGCCGTCGACCCTCGTTCAACAGGGTGAGAGTGCGGTGAAATCATCGGGATGGCGGGATTGGGCGCGGGTCTCGCTATCCCGTCTATGACGCTTGAATGGGCCGCGCTGTCCCCTGCGACGGGTCCGCGGCTGCAGGCAGGGAAGGAATTCCGTGCATTGGAACTGGGCTTCGAAAGGCCGCCGCAGGGACCGCGTGAGGCAGAGCGTGACGCGCCAGACCTTCGATCGACAGGGCCGCAGCGGCCGAGCACGGCTTGCGCCCGCGCGCCGTGTCGAAGAATTCCCTATATTAATCAAACTGCTAGCTGGTGGGCGCGACTGGGATTGAACCAGTGACCCCTTCGATGTCAACGAAGTGCTCTCCCGCTGAGCTACGCGCCCAAGCCAGCGGTGGAGGAGATACCGACCTCCTCCGGCGCTGGCAAGACCCAGCACAGGGAAAAGGCTAGCGGCAAAAAAGGGGGTGTGTCCGTCGGGGCGCCAGCATAGGTTCGCGGACTATGCAGAGTGACGCCTATGAAATCCTCCGTCCCCTGGGCCATGCCGCCGGCACGGTCTTCAGCTCGCCGCATAGCGGTCGGGAGTATCCGGAGGAGTTCGTGGCAGCGGCGCGCTTGGATCGGCATGCCCTGCGCGCTTCGGAGGATGTCTTCGTCGATCAACTCTTTGCGGCGGCGCCTGCCTGCGGCGCGCCGATGATCGCGGCGCGCCTGCCCCGGGCTTGGCTCGATCTCAACCGGGCGCCGAGCGAGTTGGACCCGGCCCTGATCGATGGGGTTGCGGCACAGGGGCTGAACCAGCGCGTGGCCGCAGGTTTGGGCGTGGTGCCTCGGGTCGTGGCCGAGGGCACGGCAATCTATCATGGCAAGATCTCCCGGCGCGAGGCAGAGGCGCGGATTGAAAGGCTGCACAAGCCCTATCACGCGGCGCTGGATCGTCTCCTGAAGGAGGCGCGCGAGCAGCATGGGAAGGCTGTGCTCTATGACTGCCACTCCATGCCGGCTGAGGCGCTGCGGGCAGCGCCGCGGGTGCGCGGGCGCAGCCCCGATATCGTGCTGGGTGATCGCTTTGGGGCCGCCGCCGGGCGGGCGACTGTCGCCGAAGCTCAGGCCGCCTTTGAGCGTGAGGGTTTCTTGGTGGCGAGGAACGCCCCTTTTGCGGGCGGTTACATCACGCAGCGGTATGGCAGGCCCTCGCGCGGGATCGAAGCCGTGCAGATCGAGATCAATCGCGCGCTCTATCTGGATGGGCGGACGCTC
>JBCCLX010000566.1:0-2227 GCA_039026635.1 Pseudomonadota bacterium | reverse complement strand
GTCCTCTCGCTCCGGTTCCACCCGTCCCGAGGGGACGCGTGCAGTGAGACGCCGCGTTCAAGAGAAGGCGCGCCCGCCGAGAGCGCGGCGCGGCTTGATGTTGTCCTCGGGCAGGGGGATGAACTCCTCCTCATCACCTGGCACCGTGTCGAAGCGGCCCCGACGCCACTCTTCCTTGGCGGCCTCGATCCGCTCGGGACGCGAGGAGACGAAGTTCCACCAGATATAGCGCGGGCCCTCCATCGGCTCGCCACCGAAGAGCATCAGACGCGCGTCTCCCTTGGCCTCGACCAGGACGCTCTGACCGCGGGATAGGATCAGGAGCGTGCCGGGCTCATAGGTCTTATCCTCGACTGCGATCGGGCCCGCGAGCACATAGATCGCGCGTTCCTCATGGCTGGCCTCGACCTGATAACGACCACCGGCTGCCAGGGCGATGTCGGCATAGAGCGTCTCGGACGCGGTCTTCAGCGGTGAGGCTTCACCGTGCAGAGCGCCCGCGATCAGGCGCATGTCGAGCTTGCCATCCTGGATCCGGGGCAGCGCGGTCTCGCCATGGTGGATGAAGGCCGCGTCGCTCTCCTCCTGCGACTGCGGCAGCGCCATCCAGGTCTGTAGCCCAAAGAGCCGCTGACCGGAGGCTTTGAGCGCCGGCGCCGTGCGCTCGGAATGCACGATGCCCTTACCCGCCTTCATCCAGTTGACCGCGCCGGGATCGATCGTCTGTTCGGTCCCGACGCTGTCGCGATGCAGGATCTGGCCCTCGAGCAGATAGGTGACGGTGGCGAGATTGATATGCGGATGGGGCCGCACGTCGATCCCCTCGTTCGTCAGAAACTCGGCCGGGCCCATCTGGTCGAAGAAGATGAAGGGGCCGACCATCTGACGCTCACGGCTCGGCAGTGCGCGCCGCACGGTCATCTCGCCGAGATCGACCGCGCGCGGCACGATGACGGTTTCGACGGCGTCGACGCTCTTCGGATCGCCGAGTGTGGGGTCGGGGCAGGGGCTCCAGCTCATCGGTCTTCTCCTTCCTGGCGGCGCGATCGGGGCGCCCTCGCGGGGTCGGGTTATGCGCCGGGGTTGACCGCAAAGCTGTAGTGGCGCGCTCTCCTTTCAAAGAGGGGCGCCCGCAAGCCATTCTTGCGCAGAGCTGCAGAATTCGGCGGGTTCGGGCGGTCGATCATGCGGATCGACGGGTTGTGCCTTCCTCACGCGTCAGCCGGCCGGGCGCGCCGGGGGCGAGCGCCACATCCCCGGCGCGCGCCAGGGCCCAAGCGAGGGCGAGGTTGGAGGTGACGACCGGCAGGCCCGTCTCGGCCTCAAGCGCGTCGATCACGCTATGCGCTGCCAGATTTGTGCAGGAGAGGAACAGGGCCTCGACCCCCGGTGTTTGAGCCAACGCCTGTGCCGCCGCCCGGATGGACGCGGGCGCGATGCGCGCGACGCGCGCCTCGGTTTCTTCACCGAAAGAGATGCGCGAGACAGTCTCGATACCCAGCCCGGCGAAGGCGTCCTCCATCGGGGCCGAGACGCTGGCGATATAGGGCGAGAGGAGGCCGATCCGGCGCGCCCCGAGCGCTGCCAGGGCGTCGGCCGCCGCCGTCAGCGGTGTGACCACCGTGCCAGTCTCGGCCGCGCCCTGGATCAGCGTGGCGACGCGCTCGGCGCCGATCATCACCGTGCCGGAGGTGCAGCCATAGCCGATCGCGTCATACCGCCCCGGCGGCAGAAGCGCCGTCGCGGCAGGCAGCGCGGCCTCCATTGCCGAGAGGGCCTCGGGCGTGACCTCGGCGCCGCTGGGGATGCGGGTGATGTGGAGCGCGATGGCGTCAGGCTCGAAGAGCCGCCTCAGATCGGTCTCCAGCACTTCGTCCGTCTGTAGGACCACAAGGCCGAGCCGCGCTGCCGGTGCTTCCTCCTCGGTCATCAGGCGATAGGGGGCGAAAGCGGACATGGGTTCCCTCAGAGAATGGGCAGAACGGCGGGGGCGCGGGGGGAGAGGAGCTCAGCACCGCTCTCGCGCAGCACGATGACCTCCTCATGCACTTGGATCCGTCCAGGAGCGATCTCGAGGCCGGGCTCGATGGTCAGCACCATGCCCTCGCGCAGTTCCGTCGTGTCGCCAGGCATGATCGACGGCCATTCGGTGAGCGTCAGGCCGAGGCCATGGCCGTGCCGCCCGTCGAGCGGTTGGCCCCCCGCTGCGGTGATGGCGCGAGCGATG
>JBCCLX010000565.1:0-2233 GCA_039026635.1 Pseudomonadota bacterium | reverse complement strand
GATGAGACCGCGGACCCGCATATGGTCGCCTGGGATCTCGTGGGTCAGGCCGAGCATGGCTACAATTCGCCCGTCTGGCTCGCCACCACCCATCGCCCGCTGGCCGAAGAGGTGATGAACCTCGTGCCGCAATACATCGGGACCCTGCCGGAGCTGAACCGCGACAACGCCACCAAGGCCTGGGCCGATATGGCCGAGGTCGCCGTGGTGCCCGACCGCGAGGGGCTTGCCCAGTTCGCCGACGAGTATGCGCCCGAGCATCTGCATGTGCAGGCGGCCGACCTCGACTGGTTCCTCCAGCGGCTCCAGTGCTACGGCTCGCTCTTCCTCGGCGAAGAGACGACGGTGGCTTTCGGCGACAAGTCCGCGGGCCCAAACCATGTGCTGCCGACCTCGGGGGCGGCGCGCTACACGGGCGGGCTCTCGGTACACAAATACATGAAGTTGGTGACTTGGCAGCGCGCGACCCGCGATGGGGCCAAGCCCGTGGCCGAGGCGACGGCGCGGATCAGCCGGCTCGAGGGCATGGAGGGTCACGCCCGCACGGCCGATGTCCGCCTCGAAAAGTACTTCCCGGAGGAGAAGTTCGACCTGAGCGCGGCGGACTGAGCCATGGGCATCGCGCCGCCAGATCTCTTCAGCGTCACGGGCCGGGTCGCCTGCGTCACCGGTGCAAGCGCCGGCCTTGGGCGCGCCATCGCGCGCGCCTTGGCCGAGGCCGGGGCGCCCGTGGTGGGCATCGCCCGGCGCGCGGAGGGGCTGGAGGCCTGGCGCGCGGAGACGGAGGGGGAGACCGCGGCGGTGGTCGCCGACGTCTCGTCGCCCGAGATGATGGCGGCGGTGGCGGCGCGCGCGGCGGAGCCGTTTGGGGCGCCCGAGATCCTGATCAACGCGGCCGGTATCAACACGCGTCAGGCGGCGGATGACGTGACGCTCGAGGGTTGGCAGACGACGATCGATCTCAATCTCTCGACCCCCTTCTTCCTCGCCCAAGCGCTGGTGCCCGGCATGCGCGCGAAGGGGCGGGGCAGGATCGTCAATTTCGCCTCGCTCCAGACGATGCGCGCCTTTCCCGCCGGCATCGCTTATGGCGCCTCCAAGGGCGGGATCGGGCAGCTGACGCGGGCGATGGCCGAGGCCTGGTCCTGCGATGGGATCACCGCCAATGCCCTCGCGCCCGGGTTCTTCCCGACGGAGCTGACCGGCCCCGTCTTCGGCGATCCGGAGCGGGCGGCGGCGAATGCGCGTCAGACCTGTATGGGCCGCAATGGCGAGATGGCGGATATCGTCGGTCCCACGCTCTTCCTTTGCTCGGATGCGGCGGCGTATGTGACGGGGCAGATCCTGTTCGTCGACGGAGGGTTCACCGCGAAATGAAGGCGCTCGTCTATACCGGTCCTCATGCGCTGGAGCATCGCGAGGTACCAGACCCGAAGCCGGCGGAGGGAGAGGCGCTGGTCCGCGTCGATCATGTCGGCATCTGCGGCTCCGACATGCACGCCTGGGCGGGGCACGACGATCGTCGCCCAGCCCCTCTGATCCTCGGCCATGAGGCGGCGGGCACGGTGATCGAGGGCCCGAGTAAAGGTCAACGTGTGACGGTCAACCCACTCGTCACCTTCGGTGACTCCGAGGCCTGCCAGGCGGGGCGCGAAAACCTGTGCCCAAACCGCCAGATCATCTCGATGCCGCCGCGCCAGGGCGCCTTTGCCGAGATGATCTCGATGCCCCTGCGCAATCTGGTCGAGATCCCGGGGGGCGTGCCGACCGAGAAGGCGGCACTGGCCGAGCCCATAGCCTGTGGCTGGCATGCGGTGCGGCTGGGCGGCAATGCGCTAGACCGGCCGCTTTCTGAGGCGGATACGCTGGTCTTCGGCGGTGGTGCGATCGGGCTAGGCGCTGCGCTGGTGCTGCGCGCACAAGGCGCCCGAAGCATCGTCGTGGCCGAGACGAGCCCCGAGCGGCGCGCTGTGCTCGACGGCCTCGATTTCCGCACCATCGACCCTCGCGAGGAGGCCTTGCCGCCCGTGCATCTGGTCGTCGACGGTGTGGGGATCGAGCCGACCCGTGCCGCAGCCTCCGCCGCCGCGCGCCCTGGCGGCGTGATCATGCATATCGGCCTCGGCTCCTCGACCGGCGGGCTCGATATCCGGCGGATGACGCTGCAGGAGATCACCTTCATCGGCACCTACACCTACACCGCCGAGGATTTCCGCCAGACAGCGCAGGCCAT
>JBCCLX010000564.1:0-2248 GCA_039026635.1 Pseudomonadota bacterium | reverse complement strand
GGCGCCGCCCCCCCGGCCGCGGACCCCCCGGGGCGGCCCGGCACAACCCCCCCCCCCCCCGCCGCCCGCCGGGGGGCTCCCGCGGCAGCAGGGCGCGCGATGGGCAAGGGCTGGTCTGCGGCGCTCTTTTCTGCGTTTGCCGGACTGACAGGGCAGCTCAGCGATCGATATGCGCAGTTTCGCAATCGCTTAATCGCCAAACCGGGGTTTCAGCGCTTTGCTGCGCGCAATCCGTTCCTGCGTCCGGTCGCCAATGCGCGTGCCCGGGCGCTCTTCGATCTGACTGCCGGCTTTGTCTATTCGCAGCTGCTTTCGGCTGTGGTGCGGTTGCAGGTGCTCGAGGCGCTCATGGAGCGGCCCGCCGATGCGGCGGCCCTGGGGCGTCGCGCGGGTCTTGAGGCTGAGCCGATGGCGCGCCTTCTCGAAGGGGCGGGAGCGCTCGGCTTGGTGGAGCCGGCGGCGGCCGCGGCGGATGGTACGGCGCGCTGGCGCCTGGCACTGGACGGGGCGGCGCTCCTCGCCAATCCCGGTGCCGTCGCCATGATCCGCCATCACGACATGCTCTACCGCGACCTCGCCGATCCGGTGGCCCTGCTCCGCGGGGAAACCGATCCTGAGATCGGGCGGTTCTGGGCTTATGCGCGCGATCCCGGCGCGGAGGATCAGCTGGCGCAGGGCTTCGGGGCTGAGGCCGTCGGCGCCTATTCCGCGCTGATGGCCGCCTCGCAGCAGTTCATCGCTGAGGATGTGCTCGATCGGCTGCCGCTCAAGCGCATGCGCCTGCTCTTGGATTTGGGTGGCGGAGAGGGGGCCTTCCTGCTGGCGGCAGCGGCACGGGCGCCGCATCTGGAACTGCGCCTGCTCGATCTGCCGGCGGTGGCCGAGCGGGCACGGGCCCGTTTCGAGGCGGCAGGCCTTGGCGCACGGGCCGAGGCGATCGGTGGTGACTTCTTTTCGAGCCCCCTGCCGGAGGCGGACACGGTCAGTCTCGTGCGCGTCCTCTACGACCATGACGATGCCTTCGTGCGCCGGCTTTTGGCTCGGCTGCATGCGGGCATGGTGCCCGGCAGCCGCTTGATCGTGGCCGAGCCCATGGCCGGCCTCTCCGGCGCCGAACGGGCGGGGGCCTATTTCACCCTCTATCTCACGGCCATGCGCTCCGGCCGGGCGCGCAGTCCGGCCGATCTGAGCAAGCTTCTGGAAGAAGCGGGTTTTCAAGGCATCACGCGGCATCGAACTGCGCGCCCTCTGCTCTGCGGTCTGATCACCGCCAGGGCGTGAGAAAGCGCAAAAAGGTTGTCGATTGGGAGCGTCGCGACATTGAGTGTAAGCTTTGATTGACGCATAAGAGTGTCTAGTCTTGAATACAGACAGGGGCCGATCAACGGCCCCGGCAGCGGAGGAAACGATGCGTGCGCTCGAGGCAGAGGCTGTTGTGATGGAGGCGCCAGGACGGCTGTCCCTGCGCACCCTCCCGCTCGACCCGCCCGACACGGATGACATCGTCGTCGACACTCTGTTCTCCGGCATCTCTACGGGGACGGAGAAGCTTCTCTACGATGGGGCGATGCCGCCCTTCCCGGGCATGGGCTATCCGCTCGTCCCCGGTTACGAGACGATCGGGCGCGTGAGCCAGGGCGGCGGCGGCCTCAAGGAAGGCGATATCGTCTTCGTGCCTGGCGCGCGCTGCTATGGCCCGGTGCGCGGGCTCTTCGGTGGGGCGGCCTCGCGCATCGTGCTGCCGGCCGCGCGCGCCATGAAGGCGGATCCCGGGCTGGGAGCGCAGGGGGTGCTGTTGTCGCTGGCGGCGACGGCGCATCACGCTCTTTATGACCGTGGCGCCTTGGCGTTGCCGGATCTGGTGATCGGGCATGGCGTCCTCGGCCGGTTGATCGCCCGGCTTGCGGTCGCACTTGGTGGCGCGCCGGTCGTCCATGAGACCGATCCAGCACGGCGCGGCGGCGCGCTCGGCTACACTGTTTCCGATCCCGCGGCCGATGAGGCGCGCTATGATCGCGTGCTCGACGCCTCTGGCGCCCCCGGCACGCTGGACCGCGCCATCGCGCGGCTCAGCAAGGGCGGGGAAGTGGTGCTCGCGGGCTTCTATGACGCGCCGCTCTCCTTCGTCTTCCCCCCGGCCTTCATGGTCGAGGCGCGGATCCGCATCGCGGCGGAGTTCAAGCCCGACGACGCCGCGGCGGTGGCCGGCTTAGTCGCCGAGCGCCGGCTCTCTTTCGATGGGCTCATC
>JBCCLX010000563.1:0-2252 GCA_039026635.1 Pseudomonadota bacterium | reverse complement strand
GGGCGGCGCAAACGCCCCGACAAGCAGGGATCCCTATCCGGCGCCCATCCAGAGCCCCGCTCCAATGCCGGTCGGTTTGGGCCAAACCTCGGACCAGTGGCGGGTCACGCCTCACCATGGACCAACTGTCGAGCCACAAGGGTCCGCGAACGAACACGCTGATCGAGGCGGCAGCGCAAAGCTCCTGCTCCTCCCGCCCCCGGTTCCGGGCAGGCTCTACAGACCCGACTTCAGCCCGATCGAGAACGCCTCCTCGAAACTGACGGCCATGTTCAGAAAGGCGGCCGAGAGAATCCCCGCGTGCCCCTGGTCCGCCATCGGGCGCATCGACGGTCTCGTCGCCCCAATGGAGTGTCGGCCTAACTCCGCGCTTGCGGTTGCGATCTCGACTGATGGGCTTCTGCTCCAGTTCGTGGCCTCAGTGCAGGCTCAGAAGGACCTCGATGTCGCGCTGGCTGAGACGGGCCATTAGCTCCCGTTCATCGGCGTTCAGCGTGCCTTTCTCGGCGATGTGACGCTGGATCTGCCGGGCGATCTCGCTCGTCGATTGATAGTAAAGCTCTGGTTTGTCCTGGTTCAGCGTCTCCACCAGGCGGCGCAGCAGGGCTTTCTGTCTCTCAGCGTCAGTCTCGGATTTCTTGTCGTGCAGCATGGCAGGGTCCGAAGGACAGGCGGATGATGCAAGTGTTTCGATCAAAGACTGACCTGCAGCGGCCCTCGATGTCACGCGAGATCTCCAGGCGCGGTCAGCATGCCGCGGCGCCCGGCCCTAGACGCCGCCCCCTGCCGACGGGCATCAAGGGTGGATGATCGCGCGCATGTGGTCCCTGTTGCAGCGCCCTGTGCCCGCCGTGGCCGGCGTGCAGCGCCCTCGGCCGGCCGCAGCTCGTGCCGCCGCCTGCAGCACCCCGTTCGCCAGTCGTGTCACCGTCTTGGATACGGATCCCTATCTGATGGTCGCTGATGCCGGGCTCGGATTGATCTCCGTCTTCGACGATCTGCGCTACGACAGGGCTGACCTGGATATGCTGTCACCACCGATGCGGCGGCGGGCGCTCGCCAAACTGCGCCCCTTGGGCTTTGTGCAACGCTCCGGCTCGGTCATCGAGCATGAGGCGGAGGACATTCGCATTCACCTGCCCAAGTTCAGGGCTCTCGGCGCCTCGCCCTTCGATGCATTGAGAGACAGTACCCTCCGGCCGCAGGATTATGCGCTTCTGACCCCGACGCAGGCGGCGGCGCAGATCATCACGGCTCACCCAACGGACACGGCGGTGAGGCGGCTCGAGGCGATGGTGATCAAGCACCCGGTCAACCTTCTGCGCCTCTTCGACTACCTGGACCCGAGCCCGCGCCACCAAGCCTTCAAGCGCCCCATCGGACATCTGGTCGCGATCCAATGCGAAGCCGTCAAGAACGAGCCTCTGAAAGCGCGCCGAGCCTTGCGCTGAGGTGGGCCTGTGGTGGGGGTGTGGCCGGGCTCAGAGGCCGCGGCGGCCCGCAGCTTGCGCGCCCTCCTGAGAGCCAAGGGTTGTCTGGCAAGGAACCGCTATTCCAAGGCGGCTGCGAGTGTGGCTTCCAGCGAGCGTTGGCGCTCTTCGAGTTGGGCGATCCGACGCTGTTTTGCGGCGACGTCGATCACGGGATCGCGGCGGACGAGGTCCTGCGCCAGCTTGAGGTCGCGCACTTCGGCCTCGAGCCGGGTTCGCTCGGCGGCGCTGATCCGCTCGGCCTGGGCCGCTGAGGCGATCTCACGTTCGAGCGCCTGTGTCTCCCGGTCGAGCGTGGCCAGCCGCATCTCGCTCTGGGCGATCTCGTCCGAAACAGCGGCTTGCTCGGCGTCCAGGGCATCGGCCTCGGCGGAGAGGCGCTGCTGCGCGGCCTGCTCGGCCTCGAGCGTCTGTTCGCGCTCCTGCAGCCGCTGCTCATAGGTGCCCGAACTCAGGCCCTGCACGCCGGAGAAGAAGCCGCCGCTCGCCGGGTCCGGATTGCTCTCGCATCCCGCCAAGAGGGCGGTGAGGAGCACGAGCCCATGGATGCGCGGCAGCGCGCGCTTAGGCGATCGGGGAGACGGCGAGTGCATCGTCGAGACTGGAGACTTCGCTCTCCAGGACCTGGATGTTGCGATTGAGCCGGGAGATCTCGGCATCGAGTTGGGCGATCTGCTGATTGTAACCCTCCTCGTTGCGGGTGATTTGGGAGGCCTCCGTGTACTCGTCGCGCCGCTCGCGGAGCGCGACCATCGTCTCGCC
>JBCCLX010000562.1:0-2257 GCA_039026635.1 Pseudomonadota bacterium | reverse complement strand
GCGCCGGGGATCCGTGTCGGTTACCTGCCAGACGGGATGGCGAAATCCGTGCTCTTCGCCCGTGGTGAGCACGTCAAGCGCGCGAAGAAAGCATGAAGACGCTGCGCCAACGCGTGGACGTGGTCGTCTGCGTCCACAACAGCCCGGAATATGTGGCGCCCTGCCTGAGTTCGGTTCTGCCCACGCTCGGCCCAGCGGACCGACTGGTGATCGTGGACGATGGCTCTGAGCCTGAGACACAGGCCATCTGTGAGGAGATCCTCGCCCAAGCGCCCGAGAAGGTGCAGCTGATCCGGCGCGAAAAGGGCAGCGGCTTCTGCAAGGCGGCCAATGCGGGCATGCGTCAGACCACGGCCGACACGATCATCGTGCTCAACAGCGACACGCTCGTTTGTGCGGACTGGATCGACCGGATCGACCGCTGCATGGCGGCAAATTGGCAGATCGGGATCGTTGGGCCGCTCTCGAACTCGGGAGGCTGGCAGTCCATCCCCGAACTGCCCGACCCCTCCCGCGCCCTGCCCCAGATCCCGGAAGAACCCGCGGTCATCGAGGCCGTCTACGCGCATTGCACCAGTTATCGCGACCGGTTCGAGTACCCCATCGTCGATCAGATCAATGGTTTCTGCATCGCCCTACGGCGCAGCATGCTCGACGCGGTGGGCCTCTTTGATGAAGAGCGCTTCCCCATGGGCTATGGCGAGGAGAACGATCTGACCTTTCGGGCCATGGACGCGGGCTATCTCTGCGCCGTGGCGATCGACTGCTTCGTCTACCATGCCAAGACCAAGAGCTACACGACCGAGCTTCGGGCGCAGTACAACGCGGCCGGGCAGAAGGCGCTGCGCAGCCGCCATGGGGCAGCGCGGGTCGAGAACGCTGTGAAATCGACGCAGCGCAATCCGATCCTCGCCGCCATCCGCAAGGACGCGCGCGAAACCTTTCCGGAGCGCGGTTGGGTCGCCGTTGAGGCTGCGACGTGAGAGGCCGCGTGTCCGCGCTGGAGCCCGATGGCCGGCAGAGGGTCCGGCCCTCGTGACCCCGGCACGTTTCCTGCGGCTACGGGCACAGGAGAACCCGAGGCTGCGGGTTGCGATCCTCGCCGACGCCCGGATCGCAGCGGCCAATCTGGGCCACAGGCAACGATCGGGCGGCGAGCGATCAGGTGGGCAGCTCTCCTCGCTGTGGCTTGTGCTGCGAATGCTCTGGGAGGCCGATGCCTTCGCGGCGCTTCTCCTGATCCGTCTCTCGATCAAGCTTCGCGGCTTGGGCGTGCCCGTGGTGCCGATCCTGCTCCGCCGCCTCGCCATGATGCTCGCGCAGGTGCATGTGGGCGCGCCGGTGATCCTGGGGCCGGGCCTTTACCTGCCCCATGGCCAGGTGGTGATCGACGGGCTGACCGTGATCGGCAAAGGCGCTGTGATCCGGCCCTTCGTCACCATCGGCCTGATCGATGGAGAGTTCGTCGGTCCGACCCTCGGAGAGCAGGTCTCGATCGGGACCGGCGCCAAGCTGCTCGGCCCGATCAGGGTGGGCGATCGCGCGCGGATCGGCGCCAATGCCGTGGTGCTCGAGGACATCCCCGCAGGGACGACCGCCGTCGGCATGCCCGCCCGCGTGCTCAGCGGGCCGGACGATCCCGCTCAGTCCCCGCCGCCCGGCGCCTCACCGACAAAACGGGCCGAAACGGCAGGACGCTCATAGGGTTTTCCCCGCACGGCTTCATACTCGCGGTCAAAGCGGGCGCGCGGGGATGGGCCGGTCCCGGTGCTGGCACCCCCATGGATCTGATGGAATGTCGCCTCGCCGAGCAGGATCGTGACCTCCGCTCCACGCCGCTCCGTCGCCCGCTTCCAGATGTCGAGATTGGCAAGGCCGCCCCCTGGGCTCTGAAACCGCTCGTCATAGCCGTTCAGCGCCTCCCAAGCCGCGCGATGCATGAAGAGCGCCGTCGTCTCCGATGGTAGCTCTCGCCAGCCCTTGCCAGAGGATTTGGAGAGCACGGCCTTCTCGAAGAGGCGATAGCCGTCATCGCGCCAGCCAAGCTCCGCCAACAGCGCATCCTCCGTCGCTTGATCGTAGCCCTGTTCGGCCGCCTCCTGATGGAGGACCGGGCCGAGATGGAGGCCGTGGACGCCCGCAACAGCCTTCGGATCATCCCCCAGCGCATCGAGCGCCGCGCGGAGGAGACCCGGAGAGACCATGCGCGCCCCGTCGATCATCACCGCGACGACCGGCGCCGTCGCCTGCGCAATGC
>JBCCLX010000561.1:0-2258 GCA_039026635.1 Pseudomonadota bacterium | reverse complement strand
GCGGCCGGCAGGAGCGAGGGCGGCGTCCCCACATAGAGCCTAGCAGCCAGCAAGGGCGCAGAGGCAGGCCCCTCCGCCAAGGCGGCGACCAAAGCGTCCCGCCGCGCGCGCCGATGCGCGAGCTGCCCCGCTAAGAGCGCACCGGGATCCGTCACTTCGGGCCCGTGGCCGGGCAGGAACCGCAGCGCCTCCCCCGCCGCCGCACGCGCCGACACGAGCGCCGCCAGCCGCTCCAACGTCGCTACCTGCGCCGCCATATCCCCCTCGGGCGGGGAGACCAGGGTGGTCGAAATCCCCATCACCGCATCCCCGCTGAAGAGCACGCCGGACCCTTCGATATGAAAGCTCAGATGGTTGGACAGATGCCCCGGCGTATGCAGCGCCGTGATCTGCCAATCGCCGAGCGCAATCGCCTCCCCGTCCCCGATCCTGCGATCCGGCTGAAACTCTCGATCCGCGCCCTCCCCGCCGCCGAGCGAGCCACCGCCCGCCTCGGCCAGCGCCTGCATCTGCGCGCTCATGCCCGCACCATGGGGCCCCAAGGCCAGGACAGGCGTACCCGTCTCTGCCGCCAGCGCCCGCGCCCCGGGGCTGTGATCGCGATGGCTGTGGGTAACCAGCTGCGCCTCAATCCGCACGGGCCCGAGGGCACGCAGGATCGCCTCCAAATGGGCGTCGATCGCCGGGCCTGCATCAAGCACCAGCGCCCGGCCCGCGCTCTCAATCAGATAGGTCTGCGTGCCCTCATGGGTCATCGGCGAGGGATTGGGCGCTGTGATCCGGCGCACCGTCAGCGCGGCTTTGACGTCCGTGCGCCCGACCTCGGCCACCGTCTCCGCCACCCCATACTGCACCATAGCCCCCTCCCCACGGCCCCCGCGGCTCTCTCGCGCTTGCTGGATCGCCGCCGCCGGCCTTATGCCCTAGCCATGCAGAGCCGCCGACCCCGCCTCAAGCGCTACCTGCCCCGCAGCCTCTTCGGCCGCGCCTTTCTCATCCTCGTGCTGCCGGTCCTGCTCCTCCAGGGCGTGGTGGCGAGCGTTCTCGTGACCCGCCATTACGACAGCGTGACGATGCAGATGTCCGGCGCCGTCGCTCAGGAGCTCGATGATCTCGTCAGCGCCATCGAGGCCGCGCCCAACCTCGACGAGGCCGAAGCCCTCCTCTCCAAGGTCTCGCGCCCCTTGGGGATCGAGTTTACGCTCGCCTCCGCGGCCAGCGGCCTGCCACCGGGGCGCCCCCGCGGGATGTGGGACTTCACAGGCGCCGTGATCGAAGAAACGCTCGTCGATGGCGTCACCCGCCCCCTCAGCCTCGATCTCGTCAGCGTGCCCAAAACCGTGCGCATCCGCGTGCTGACGGCCAAGGGCGTGCTCGATGCCGCCGTGCCCCGGCGCCAGATGAACCCGGCCAATCCCCATCAGCTCCTCGTCTCAACGACCCTCGTGGCCGTCGGGCTCGTCGTCGTCGCCGTGATCTTCCTGCGCAACCAGGTGCGCCCGATCCGCGAGCTCGCTGCCGCAGCCCAGGCCTTCGGCCGCGGCCGCCCGCTCGCCTTCCGTCCCTCCGGCGCCGAGGAGGTCCGCCGCGCCGGCCATGCCTTCCTCGAGATGCGCGCCCGGCTCGAGCGTCAGATCCAGAGCCGCACGACCATGCTCTCGGGCGTCAGCCATGATCTGCGCACACCGCTCACGCGCATGAAACTCGCCCTCGCGATGATGGAAGAGACGCCGGATACCGCCGAGATCAACCGCGGGCTGACCGAGATGGAGCGCATGATCGAGAGCTTTCTTGCCTTCGCGCGTGGCGAGGCAGGGGAAGAAACGCAGCCCGTGGATCTCGAAGCGCTCGTCGAGGAAGTGGCCGAAGAGGCGATGCGCCTCGGCGCTCGGCTCGCGCTCCAGGTCGAGATCGACCCCGCCGCAGCCGGGCCCGTACCCCTGCGCCGCGCCACACTCAAACGCGCCCTCGTGAACCTCGTTGAGAACGCCCGGCGCTATGGCGGCGCAGCACGGCTCACCCTGCGCCAGACCCGGCGCACAGCCGAACTCGTCCTCGAAGATGCAGGCCCCGGCATCCCGGCGGACAGGCGGGAGGAGATGCTGCGCCCCTTCACCCGCCTCGATCCCGCGCGCGGCCAGAGTGCCGGTTCCGGCACGGGCCTCGGCCTCTCGATCGCGCTTGAGGCCGCCCGCGCCCATGGCGGCGATCTGACCCTCGACGAGAGCCCCAGCCTCAGCGGCCTGCGTGCCACCCTG
>JBCCLX010000560.1:0-2258 GCA_039026635.1 Pseudomonadota bacterium | reverse complement strand
GAGATCGGGGAGATCAGCGCGGCCTTTCAGGCCAAGCTCCTGCGCGTGCTGCAGGAAGGTGAGTTCGAGCGCGTCGGCGGCACCAAGACCATGAAGGTCGATGTGCGCCTCGTCACCGCCACCAACCGCGATCTGGAGGCCGCCGTCGCCCAGGGCGAGTTCCGCGCTGACCTCTACTTTCGGATCTGTGTCGTCCCCATCCTGCTGCCGCCGCTGCGAGAGCGGCCGGGCGATATCAAAGCGCTCGCTGAGCATTTCCTCCAACGCTTCAACGAGGACAACGAGACGAGCTTCCGCTTCGCCACCGACGCCTTTGAGACGCTGCTCAGCTGCAAGTTCCCCGGCAATGTGCGCGAGCTTGAGAACTGCGTGAACCGGGCGGCGGCGCTTGCCAGTGGCGATGTCATCCGCGGCGAGGAGATGGCCTGCAAGAACGACGCCTGTCTCTCAGCCCAGCTCTGGCGCTTACAGAGCGGGCAGGACAATCCCGTCGGCGGGCTCGCAGCGGGTGAGATCGTGACGCCTTCTCTCGTGAACGGCCGGCCGAACGGTGGTGTGGTCACGCCCACGCCCCCAGTGACACTGCCGGCCTCGCCACCCGCCCCGCGCAAGACTGCCAATACGGGGCGCGATGAGCTGATCGCGGTCATGGAGGAGGCGGGTTGGGTGCAGGCCAAGGCAGCGCGGCTCCTCGGCATGACACCGCGCCAGATCGCTTATGCGCTCAAGAAGCACGAGATCGAGATCCGCCGCATCTGAAGACGCCTGCCTCAGCACGCACTGGCCCCTCCACCATCGGGCTCTTGGCACCCTCTGGCGCCCGGAGCCCTTTCTTTCTGTGCCGCAGCCCTATTGAAGGGTGGTCTTTGCATCCGACAATTCCGAGACCTGGGCGCCCCACAATGTTCCGCTTCCGACAATCCCCCTCGAAGTTCCACGTAAATTCAGTGGTTTAGCGCTTGGCACAGCGCGTGCTGGGCATTCTCCGACCAGAAATCCTGTGGAGATGCGCCATGACCAGCAATGTTGTTTCCCTCGGCGGGCTCGCCGTCGCCACCAAGGACACGCTGACCAAGGCGATGGAGAGTAAGGGTTGCGAGGCCTCGGCCTGCGGCTCGACGGATGCGCCGGAGGACATGGACCCGGAAACCTGGGCGAAGGTGAAGGACCACCCCTGCTACTCGGAGGAAGCGCACCACTACTTCGCCCGTATGCACGTGGCTGTGGCGCCCGCCTGTAACATCCAGTGCAACTACTGCAACCGGAAGTATGACTGCGCGAACGAGAGCCGGCCGGGCGTCGTCTCCGAGCGGCTGCGGCCGGAGCAGGCGGCGCGCAAGGTGATCGCTGTCGCCAACGAGATCCCGCAGCTCTCGGTCCTCGGCATCGCGGGCCCCGGCGACAGCGCCTATGACTGGCGCAAGACCAAGGAGACCTTCAACCTGGTCGCCGAGACGCTGCCCGACATCAAGCTCTGCCTCTCGACCAACGGTCTCGCGCTGCCGGATCATGTGGACGAGCTCGTCGATATGAACATCGACCACGTGACGCTCACCATCAACATGATCGACCCGGAGGTGGGGACCAAGATCTACCCCTGGATTTTCTGGGATCGCAAGCGCCGCCACGGGCTCGAAGCCAGCCAGATCCTGCATGAGCGCCAGATGCAGAGCCTCGACCTCCTGAAGGAACGCGGGATCCTGGTGAAGGTGAACTCGGTCATGATCCCTGGGATCAAAGACGAGCATCTCCTCGAGGTGAACAAGGAGGTGAAGAAGCGCGGCGCGTTCCTGCACAACATCATGCCGCTGATCTCCGCGCCTGAGCACGGCACGGTCTTCGGCCTCGAAGGCCAGCGCGGCCCGACCGCGGCAGAGCTGAAGAAGCTCCAGGATGCCTGCGCGGGCGGTGCAAACCTCATGAAGCACTGCCGCCAGTGCCGCGCCGATGCGGTGGGCCTGCTCGGCGAGGACCGGGGCCAGGAGTTCACCATGGATCTCGTGCCGGACGAGGTCGATTACGATCCGGCAAAGCGCGAGACCTATCGCGAATGGGTCGCCAAGGAGCGCGAGGATCGCCGGGCGGCGGCTGCCGAGGCGAAGGAAGAGACCGAGGCGGCCGTGGCCGAGGAGGCCGAGGCGCTGCTGGTGGCCGTCTGCACCAAGGGTGGCGGGCGCATCAACCAGCACTTCGGCCACACCACCGAGTTCCAGATCTTCGAGGTCGACGCCCAGGGTGTCCGCTTCGTCACCCACCGG
>JBCCLX010000559.1:0-2266 GCA_039026635.1 Pseudomonadota bacterium | reverse complement strand
GTTGGAGGGGTCGGGGATCGCGCTGTCGGCGGTGTCGATCAGCCAGCTCGGCGCTACGCGATCGGCTTCTTCCGTGCCGAATTGCGCAATGATCCACTCACGCATGTTGCGCATGAAATCGCGGACCGCATGAAAGCCCATGCCGATCTTGGGCTCGCCGAGATCGATGGTGTGGCCGCCGCTCTCTTTGCTCGTCAGGGTGATCAGGCCGGGCATCTCGGCGAAGCTGAGCGGGGTGAGGCCTTTGATGGCCGGGATCTGAGCGCCGAGGACGCCGACATGGCGCAGCGTCGCGCGCGCCGGGTTGGGGCTTTGGCTGTGACCTTTCGGCCAGAACGAGATCGAGACGTTGCGGTAACGGCCGTCGCGGACGGCGTCGGTCAGATCGGCGGCGACCTCGCCGACCTTCCCGTATAGCTCGCCATCCGCTCCGACTTCCAAACTGTCGACCCAGCCATAGGCCGGGGCCCCATCCGCCGGGTGACCCAGAACCAGGGGCGCTTTGTGAACCGCTACATCGTAGCCCTCCGCCAGCTCCGCCAGCAAACCAGCGTCGATCGTGGTCGCCCGACCGTGGCTGTCTGTGACCTTGCCGGTCTTCGCCAAATGGATTTTGATTGCGTTGCTCATGGGGGGAGCATGCCCCGCCCCGAAATCAAAAATCATTCCGAAGCGCTTCGGCAGGAAGTCGGGCCCCAAATCAGCCGATTTGGCCCGCTCCCGCGGGAGGCGCTGAGAGGCCCCAGGAAGCGCGTCTCTGCGAACGGGCTGGCATGAACGTGCCGCGCCCGGCGTCGCGCCGCAACCCGTTTAAGAATCGCGCTCCGGCGTTCGAAAGATTTGAGGGATGGTTGCAAGCCGCCGCGAGGGCGATTTAGGGCCGGTTTTGGGTTCTGAGGCGGTGAGCTCCGCCGCGAAGGCGGGCGGCGCCGCATCTCGGCCGAGGGCGGGCGGGTCTGCGCTCAACCGGGCTCGTGACGTCTTTTGCCTGGGTTGTGCTCGAAGCCCGGGTCGATGCCGATCGGCACCTCGACATCTTGGCCGCGATCGTTCCGGAATGTCTGCGTGCGACGAAGGGGCGCCAGCTCCTCTTCGCTTGTCACGCTCAGCCCGTCGCGCTCGAGAACGCGCCGCGAGACCTGGCGCGGGTAGCACCCGCAGCGCCACCCGTTCGGCGGGTAATGCGTGTTCCAGAACTCATGATCGACCGGCAGCGTTACGCCGTGGAAAGGCTTGTGGGCCTCACGCATGCTCGGCCGATCGATCTGCACATAGGTCAGGAAGGGCATCAGGCGCTTCGAGCGTTGCGTCCGCCGCCACCGCCCTGCGGCATTCGCGCTGCGCAGGTTTGTGTCATAGATGATCCGGAGACGACGGGCAGAGCCGAGCTGCGCCTCCGATCGCTCGCCGGTCACCGGATCCTCGACAATGCCTCGGCCCCACCATCCGAAATCGCGGAGCTTCGGCTCGAGCGTGCGTTTCCATTGATCGAAAGGCGTGCCATCGGTGATGGCCTGCGCAAGGCTGTCTCGGATCTCGCGGAGCACGTCGTCGCGCATGGCCTTGGCGACCGTGAACATCCGCGCATGCTCGTCCGCCCAGACATCCCGCCAGCTAAACCGGCGAAGCGCCGGCGCGAAGCCCTTCGATTCGAAGAACTCGATCGCCTCCTCGTTCGGCAGGGCCTGGTACTCGACGGCCGTCATGGTGCGGTCTCGAGATCATCGGGATGAAACATCCCAGAGCTGACCTCGCCGCACGACCACCACCGAACCTGGAAAACCGGCAACGGCCCAAACCGGTCAAAGGTCACCCGTTCGATCACGCCCACCACATCCGGCGAGACTTGGACCTTGTCGCCTGGCCGGAATGGCGACGCGAACATGAAGCTGGCCAACGGATCTTCTTTGCCTGCCCGCGCTATGTGTGCGCCCCTCGCCTCGGCTGCGCGCGCCTCTGCGGCCGCCACTGATTGTTTGAGCCGTTCAATGGTTCTCTCGCGATCACTCTCGGGGATCACGCGCTCGGCGATGAGGTTGCCGACATGGTCCGGGATGTTCGCGATGCTCGAGACCCACCTGATGGTCCCGTCCGGATCTTGGATTTTCAACTGGTCTTTGCTCATGGTCTCACCTCGATCGCGGCTTCGATGAACGCCGCCGCCGTTTGAGGGCAGATAGCGTTTCCGTAGGCGCGCAGTCGTCCCACCCGGTTGGGATACCCATGAGCCAGCGGGAATGTTCCGGGCTCAACTGGCCGCCACTTT
>JBCCLX010000558.1:0-2268 GCA_039026635.1 Pseudomonadota bacterium | reverse complement strand
GATGGCGCTGCTCGAAGGGCATCGCTGGCCCGGTAACATCCGAGAACTGCGCAACCTCGTTGAGGCCACCTTCGTGAACTCGGATGCGGAGCGCTTTGGCATCGACGATATCCCAGCGCTGCACCGTCTGCGGCTCGGGCGTGAGCCGGAGGAAGAGCTCTACGATGCCGCTCGGCTGACGACGGCGCTGCGCGAGAGCGGCGGCAACAAGAGCCGCGCAGCCCGGGCGCTCAACTGCTCCCGTACGACGGTATACCGCCGCCTGCGCAAGCTCGAGCGAGAGGCTATCCGTCCCTCCGGCTAGAGCCGCCGCCGATCTGACCTGTCTCTTTGCCAAAGCGCCCCAGGACCGCCATGGCCCCGCCAAACCGGGCAATCCAGGGCCGTGCCCATGGCGGCGAGCATGGGCTTTGGCTCAGAACTTGCCGCCAACCGGCCTCCCCCCATCCACCGCAGCAGGCGCCAACGGTGTGCTCGTTCACGCCGCCTGAAAGGCACGGTGAACCGTCCAGCGGTACGTACCGGCCCTGTACCAGGGGAACAGTTTCCCGGGGCAGGTCGGCGGAGGACAGCCCACTCAAAATCAAGGCTAAAATCTCGCGAAATCAACTTGTTACGCGTTGCTTCGCCGCAATCACCCACAGGTGGCACGCCGCTTGCGCTTACCGCCTGGAGTTGAGCGGACCGGTGGGTGCGATGAGCGGGACGGATGCGATTTGGCGGGCGAGCACGCTTCTGCGGCAGCGCATCGGCGCGGCCGTGGAGGGTGGCGACGGCTCGATCCAGCTCAGCCCACCGAACACGGAGAACGATCAAGCCGGCGCTGATTTCTCGCTCTGGCTCTATCGGTTGATCGAAAATGAGCATCAGAAGAACGTGCCGTCCCAGCGGGTCGGTGAGGCGCGCCTGCGCCCAACGCCCTTGGTACTCGATCTGTACTACCTGCTGACCCCGCTTGGCGCGAACGAAGAGACGCGGCAGCTGCGGCTCGGCGAAGCGATGCGCGCGATCCATGCAGCGCCGATCATCCGGAGCGACCCGCCGGACGCAGCAGAGCGCGAGGCTGAGGACGACGGGCGCCTCGGGTTCCGTGAGGAGCTCCATGTCCAGCTCTTCCGTCTCGGACTCGAGGAGCTGACCCGGATTTGGGAGTCCCTAAGCCAGCCGCTGCGGCTCTCCGTGGTCTACCAGGTCCGGTTCATCCGCCTCGATCTGCCGGCCTCCGCCGCTCCTGCACCCGTGACGGACCGTCGCGTCGGGTCCACGGCCGAGACGGAGGGGGCACTGTGAGCTTTGCAGGCGATATCGCGCGCCTCGCGCCCCAGCGGCTGATCCTCGATCCGATCGACGGGTTCATCGCGCGTCGCGGGGTGCGCGAGCGGCCTCGCCCCATCAGCACGCTGAGCGCCGCGCTGACCGAACGCCTGGACGAAGAGGGTGTGCCGGGCGAGGGCGCGGCGCTGGACCCGGTGGCAGAGCTCGTCCTCACACGCTCACCATCCGGGTTCCTGGTGTTCTTCGACAAGCAGGTCGATCCCACGCTCGGGCGCCGTTCGAGCAGGCTTGAGGGTGGCCGCTACACCTTGCGGGTAACCGGCCGGGCCTACCAGCCTCTGCGCGCCGCCATCACGCTTCGGCCCGCGCCGCCGCCCTTCAACGATCTGCCCGATGAGGCCGGCGCGCGCGAGGCGGTGCCGCTCATCCTCCAGCCGTCCTTCGTCCATCCGGGGCTGGTGGCCGCGGGCGGGACGCAGATCGGCGGTGCGGTCACGGCCAGTGAGGTGGCAGAGCTCGACGGCCTCGTGATCACCGTTACGCTGCCCGCACCGCCCGGCGAGGCAGCCGAAACCGTGCTCTACGCGCTCGATCGCCGCGGGCAATGGCGGCTCCTCCTCGACGACACAGCCCTCGGCTTCGATGACGAGGACGCGTCAGAGGAGGACCCCGGAGCCGACCCGGATGGGGACCTGGACGAGGACCCGGATGGCAACCCCTCGGCCGACCCTGACGATGTCCTCACCCTCGACGATCCACTGCCGCCGACGGCGACAGTCACCGTCGCACTGCGCCGCGGCGATGCGGTCCTGGCGTCCGGCCCGGTCGACGTCACCCGCGATGCCTTCACCACCGTTCCAACCATCGCCGTCCCAAGCGCCTAAAGGAGAGCACCGATGCCAGAATATCTCGCCCCCGGCGTCTATGTCGAAGAAGTCTCGTCTGGCCTAAGGCCAATAGAAGGCGTCAGCACCAGCAACGTTGGCTTTTGCG
>JBCCLX010000557.1:0-2284 GCA_039026635.1 Pseudomonadota bacterium | reverse complement strand
TTCCAGATGGCCTGGGACTGGCAGCCGGATCTGGCGAACTGGGCGATGTACACGCCCTGGCCCTTCACGCCGCTCTTTGCCGAGATCAAGGACAAGGTCGAGGTCTTCGACTTCTCGAAATACAACTTCGTCACGCCGATCATGGCGCCCGAGGCGATGGATCGCGCGACGCTGCTGGATCGCGTGATGCACAACTATCGCCGGTTCTACATGCGCAAGGCGCTGTTCCACTATCCCTGGCGCGGGACGGGCTTTCGCCGGCGCTATCTGCTCGGCTGTCTGAAAGCGTTCCTGAAGGCCGGCTTCGAGCGGAAGTTCTACGACCTCGGCAAGGCCAATTACTGGGGTCCGCAGTCGAAGAAGGGCGTGAACTTCAACTTCGACCGCACGCGCAAGATCGCGCCGGCGCAGATGGAAGATTGGGAGGCCTCGGCCGACCGTGCGGCCCGCGCCAAGGCGCGCCGCGAAGGGGCCGAGAGCGCGCGCGAGCCGATCAAGGCCTGCGGCGGCGGCAGTTTCCAACTGCCCGAGGATGCGCCAGAGATGGCGAACCAGTAGCACGATGGACGGCGCCTGGCAGACTGCATCGACTGGCGACGCATCCGCGCCGCCTTCGGGCGTCGTCGGCCCCAATGCCGTCATCCAGCTCGCCGAAGCCATGCGCGCCGCAGAGGGCGAGGCGGCCACGCAGCACCTGTTCGCCTCAGCCGGGCAGTCCGCGCTGCTTGACGCTCCGCCCGAGGCGATGATCGATGAGCGCATCCCCCGCGCCCTCTTCGACGCGTTCTGGCGGGCGTGGCCTGCCGATGTCGCGCGCGCAGTCTCAGATGATGCTGGCCGGCGCGTGGCTGACTACATCATCGCCCATCGCATCCCGCGCCTCGCGCAGCGCGTCCTTGCCCTGCTGCCCGCAGGTCCCGCCACCGACCTGCTGATGACCGCGATCCAGCACCATGCCTGGACTTTCGCGGGCTCCGGCCTTTGCCGGATCCAGCGACACCCCACCCGACTGATCTCGATCAGCGACAACCCCCTCACGATGCCCGACAGCGTCTGGCACGCGGCCGTGCTCACGCGGCTGTTCCAGCGGCTTGCGAGCCCGCGGGCGGCAATCCGCCTACGCGCCTGCTGCCACGACGGGGCCGAGGCCTGCCAATTCGAGATCGCGCTCACGCCGCGCGGCTGAAGGAGAGACGACCATGGACGAGCGGCTGAAGGCCTATGCCACCCGCGCCGTACCCCGCTACACGAGCTATCCCACCGCGCCCCATTTCCACGATGGCGTGACGGGGGCCGACTATGCGGGCTGGCTGGAGGCGCTGGACCCTGCTGCGCCGGTCTCGCTCTACCTCCATGTGCCCTTTTGCCGGGAGCTCTGCTGGTACTGCGGTTGCAACATGAAGCTCGCCCGGCGGGATGCCCCCGTCGCCGCCTATGCCAAGACGCTGCGCCGCGAAATCGGGCTTGTCGCCGAGCATCTGCCGGGCCGCCTCTCGGTCTCGCATCTGCATTGGGGCGGCGGCACGCCCACGGCGTTGGAGCCCGACGATCTGGCCCGCTGCATGGAGAGCGTTTGGGCCAGCTTCGACCGCGCCGCCGATGCGGAGATTGCGATCGAGAGCGATCCGCGCACGCTGACCCAAGCCATGATCGACCGTATCGGCGCGCTCGGCTTCACCCGCGCGAGTTTCGGCGTGCAGGAGTTCGACCCGCAAGTGCAGCGCGCCATCAATCGCGTGCAGCCGCCCGAGATGGTGCGCGAGAGCGTCGAGGGTCTGCGAAGCGCCGGCATCACGGGCATCAATTTCGACCTGATCTACGGCCTGCCGCATCAGACCGTTGAGAGCCTGGTGGAGACCGTGCGCCTCTGTGTGGAGATGCGGCCCGACCGGCTCGCGCTCTTCGGCTATGCGCATGTGCCTTGGATGGCGAAGAAGCAGCGGCTGATCGACGAGGCTGCCCTGCCCGGCGCCAAAGCGCGGCTGGCTCAGGCGCAGGCGGCGGCTGAGGCGCTGGAGGCGGCGGGCTATGTCGCCATCGGGCTCGACCATTTCGCGCGAGCGGACGATCCCCTGGCGCAGGCGGCGGCCGAAGGCACGATGCGCCGCAATTTTCAGGGCTATACGACGGATACGGCGGAGGCGCTGCTCGGCCTCGGCGCCACCTCCATCGGGCGCACACCCTCGGGCTATCTCCAGAACATCTCGGAGACCGGCGCCTGGGCCCGCTCGGTGGAAGCGGGCGATCTGCCCGTTGGCCGCGGTGTCGCCTTTCAGGACGAGGA
>JBCCLX010000556.1:0-2290 GCA_039026635.1 Pseudomonadota bacterium | reverse complement strand
TCCTGGACGACGTCCCGCCGAGATCCCCGTTTTGGGTCGACCTGTCGAGAACACCGCTCAGCCTTTCGGCATCGCCCTCTGAAATCGCTAGCAGCCAGCGCGCCCCGGTGCAATCGCTCAACAGACCGTTCTGACACTGGTTTTGGCGGTCACAGCCGCGGCGCATGCGATCGCCTGAGGCGATGGGATCCGACGCCGGCAAATCCATCGCCAATCGATCCGCCATGACCCGCACCCCAAGCCCCGCACCCTGAGCTCGGCACCCCAGTCATCCGCGCCGCCGGCACTCAAAATGGAAAGAGAGCAACTCTGGCCGACCCGTAGCGACCCAGCGGAAGGCTGGCTCTTGCTTTGCGCCGAGCGCTGGGCAAGACGACGTCACAGCAGCCAAGGGTCCCGTGGCCACTCCACGGCAATGGGGAGCATGCGTTATGGCGTCGGATCAGATCATCGTCACCCTCCCCTCCGATGCGTCCCCCGACCTGATTGCTCGGGTCCGAGACGCTTTTCCCGAAGCGGTTGCTGCTGGCGAGGCACCGGTCGAGACGGCCATCGCCAACCCCATGGCCTTGGAGGCCGCGCTCGCCACCGCGGTCTCCTCGGCGGGCGGTCTCGGGCCTCTGCTCGCGACCTGGTCGTCGAGCATCCCCGGCGGCCCCGTCACGCTGCTTCTGATCGGCCTTGCGCTCCTCCTCGCCTATGGGGCGGAGCGGGGATTGCGCGCGCTGATCGAGAGCCGTCTGCCCAGAAAGCAGGACCCGGCCTCCTATGCCGAGCGCCTGCGCAACGGTCTCTTCTGGCTTGGCGGGCGCCTTCTGCTTGTCTGCTTTTTCGTCGTGGTCGCGCGGGTGATCGGGCGGACGATCCTGCCGCCAGACCCGGGCCTGCGCGAGCTCGGCCTCGGGCTCCTAGGACCGATCGTGCTGGGCCGCGTCATCATCATCTTCATCGCCGCTCTCACGGCGCCAGGAGAGCCGCAACGCCGTCTCATGGGCTTTGAGGAGGGGACCGCGGCGCGCATCCTGCAGTTGGCCACCGTCATCGCAAGCATCGTCGTCGGCTTGCGGCTTCTGCGCGCGATCGTCGTGGATGCTGCGGGGACGGCGCCTGAGGCGCAGCTGGCCCTCGTCGCCTTCATGATCGTCAATGCCGTCGCCGCCGCGATCTTCTTTCTCTCCATCCGCAAGCCTGTGACGGCTCTGATGATCCGCGAAGATGAGGGCGTGATGCCGGGCTGGCGTGTCTGGAGCGCGAAGAACTGGCACTGGGGATTTCTCCTCCTGATCCTGATTGACGCTTCGCTGAAGATCGTCGGGATCGTCGGCCTGCTGGGGCCGGACGCGACCGGCGGGGCCGGACATGTCATCTTTACCGTGCTCGTGGCGACCCTCCTCGTCGCCGCCCTCGGCACGCTACGACACGAGCCCGAGATCGAACGCATGGGCAGCCTGGTGCAGGGCGGGCTGGTCCTGGTCGAGGGGCTCGCGATCGTGGGCACAGCGGTGCTGCTGCTCCTCCTTTGGGGCATCAATCCGCTCACGCCGCCAGAGACCGGGGGCCTTGCCGCGATCCTCTCCAGGCTGGTCGAGGCCTCCGTCATCATCGTCGTCGGCATCGCACTCTGGCGCGCGGTCGTCGCCCTGATCTCGGGATCCGCCGATGATGATGGCGCCGAGGACGATGGCGGCGATGGCATGGGGGGTGAGGGCTCGCGCATCGAGACGGTCGTGCCGATCCTGCGCGGCTTCGCCCTCACGCTCATCGCGGTCACAACCGGCATGTCGGCGCTTGCCGCCCTCGGGATCAACATCGGACCGCTCATCGCCAGCGCCGGCGTGGTGGGCCTCGCCATCGGCTTCGGCGCGCAGAAGCTTGTGACCGACGTCATCAGCGGGCTCTTCTACCTCTACGAAGATGCCTTCCGCCTCGGCGAATATGTGGTCACGGACGGGGGCAAGGGGACGGTGGAGCGGATCTCGATCCGCTCGGCCACGATCCGCCATCATAACGGCCCGATCTATACGATCCCCTTCTCGGCCATGGGCACGATCCAGAACCATAGCCGCGATTACGTGGTGATGAAGTTCAGCTTCGCGGTTCCCGACGACACCGACGTCGAGATGGTGCGCAAACTGGTCAAAAAGGCCGGTCAGGAACTTGCCGCCGACCCGGAACTCGACGGCAAGCTCATTGCGCCGCTCAAGTCCCAGGGGGCTATTTCGATCCGCGGGCGCAGCTTCGAGATCGGCTGCAAGTTCACCGCCAAGCCCGGCGACCAATTCGTGATCCG
>JBCCLX010000555.1:0-2295 GCA_039026635.1 Pseudomonadota bacterium | reverse complement strand
GCCGGCAATGGCAGGGGGCATCATGTGGCGCGGCGCGACGCGGGCCGGCGCCCTTGCGGGGCTGACGGCAGGCGGGCTCCTCTGGCTCTACACCCTTTTTCTCCCCGCTCTCGACCCGGATGCCACTTGGGTTATCGCCGGGCCCTTTGGGATCGACGCTCTTCGGCCCCAAGCCCTGATGGGCCTCGAAGGATACGACCCGCTGGTGCATGCGAGCGTCTGGTCGCTCGGCATCAACACGCTCCTCTTCATCGGCGTCTCCCTCTTCGCGCCGATGCGCCCGCTCGAGCTTCTGCAGGGCGCGCTCTTCGTCGAGGTTTTTCGGGGTGGCGGCGGCGAGGCGGGGCGCTTCACCCATCGCGAGGCTGCCGCCGAAGATCTCTTCGTCCTTGCTCAACGGATCCTTGGCGCCGAGGCTGCCCGACGGCTCTTCGATGAGATTGCGGAAGCGCAGGGTATCCAGGACGGTCTGCCCCTGCCCGAGGACGCGATGATCACCCGGTTGGAGCGCGAGCTCGCAGGCTCCGTCGGCGCCGCCTCCGCCCATGCCATGGTGATGCGCGCGACGGGTGGCGAGATCGCCTCGCTGTCGGAGCTCCTCGATATCGCCGACGAAACGCAACGCTTGATCGAGACCTCGGCCAATCTCGAGGAGAAGACGACGGAGTTGGAGCAAACCGCGAGCGCGCTGCGCCGTGCCAACGAGCGCCTACGCCGCCTCGACAAACAGAAAGACGAATTCCTGAGCCAGGTGAGCCATGAGCTGCGCACGCCCATGACCTCGATCCGCTCCTTTTCCGAGATCCTGCTCTCAGAGCCCGATATCGACCCCGCCGACCGAGCGCGCTTCATGGACATCATCCATGTGGAGAGCATCCGGCTGACGCGGTTGCTCGATGAGATTCTCGACATCAGCCGGCTCGAGAGCGGGCAATCCGAGATCCCGCTCGAAGCCGTCCCCGCGGCCGAGGCGGTGCAGGGCGCGGTCGATAGCGTGATGGGTCTCGCCCGTGCAGGCGGCGTCAGCATCACGACGCAGCTGCCAGAGCCAAGCCTCGCAGTGGAAGCCAACCCGGACCGGCTGCGCCAGGTCCTGATCAACCTCCTGTCCAACGCCATCAAGTACAACGACCATCCGGAGCCGCGGATCGAGGCGACCTGCACGATGGTGGGCGGCCTGCTCGCGATCGATGTGGGCGACAATGGCGGCGGCGTCACGCGGGCGGAGGCAGAAGAGATCTTCTCCAAGTTCGCACGCGGCCGTCGGTCAGGCGCCGCGCAGGGGGCCGGCCTCGGCCTGCCGATCAGCCGGACCATCGCCCAGCGCATGGGCGGCGATCTGACGGTCGAGTTCCGCGAGGATGAGACAAGCTTCTTCCGCGTCACCCTCGAACTTACTCGGAGCCGCGCAGCGCCGGCGCCTGAGATCTCGGCAGAGACTGCCGCGGAGTAGCCGGTAACGAGGACGCTTAGATGGCGTCCCGGTAGATCTCGCGTGCCGCGTCCAGCGTCATCTCCCGCGGATTGTTGACGAGAAGGCGCGTTTGTTTGAGCGCATCCTCCGCCAGCCGCTCCACATGCTCCTCCGCCACGCCGACGCTCGAGAGGCGGGTCTCAAGCCCCAACTCAGGACCGAGCGCGCCCAGCTCTTCGATGAACCCGTCAACGCGCAGGCCGGCGTCATGGCCGGCAAGCGCCGGGAAGACGATGGGCGCGAGTTCGGCATAAGCAGCCTCCGCGCTCGGCTCCGCGCGGTTGAAGGCCAGCACGGCCGGCAGAACCATGGCGTTTGAGAGACCGTGCGGCACCTTGAATTGCCCGCCGAGCGGATAGGCCAGGGCATGGACGGCAGCCACCGGCGCGTTCGCAAAAGCCATGCCCGCGAGGCAGGCGCCGAGCAGCATCTCGCCACGCGCCTCAAGATCGTCCGGGACAGTGCAGGCTGTGCGGATGCTGCCGCCCAGGCGCGCCAGCGCCTCGCGGGCCAGCGCATCGGACATCGGGTTCTTGCGGTGGCGCGAGGTGTAGGCCTCTATCGCGTGCACCATGGCATCGATCCCGGTCGCCGCCGTCACGGACGCCGGCAACCCCGTCGTCAGCGTCGCATCCAAGATCGCCGCATCCGGGTAGAGCTGCGGTGCGACCACGCCCTTCTTCTCGTTCTCCCCGGTCGTGACGATGGCAATCGGCGTCACTTCCGACCCGGTGCCCGCGGTCGTGGGGACGAGAACGAGCGGCAGCCGCGTCCCGCGGGCCTGGCCGACGCCATAGGCCTCGGCAATGGGCTGATCGGTC
>JBCCLX010000554.1:0-2319 GCA_039026635.1 Pseudomonadota bacterium | reverse complement strand
GGTGGCGACACCACTACAACACCGTCCGGCCCCACAGCGCCCTCGGATACCGAGCGCCAGCCCCAGAAGCGATCATCCCGGTCGACCAAAGACCCGTCATGCACTAACAATTCAACCGGACCACTCAGTGGGGGCAGTCCAGCCTGGGGGCGACGGGCGGCGGCATCAGCGAGGAAGTGACCCAGAGCGCCCGGATCGACGCTCTCGCGAATGCGGGCCAGGACTTCGCGCTCTATGGCAGCCAGATGGCGGTGATCCGCGCCGCCCTTGCCGAGCGGCGGGATCAGGCCGGGGCGGCGGCCGAGGCGGAGATCTCGGGTCGCGGGCCGACCGGTGTCCCCGGCGCGGGGCCCGTCTCGAATGCCTTCCGTGCGGCAGAGAGCAAGTACGCCGAAGCTGCAGACCTGCTCGATGCCGCGCTCTCGAAAGGGGAGGACCATGTCGCGCGTCTCGGCGAGACGATCACCGCCATGCGCACCGTGCAGGTCGATCCTGATCTCTCGCGGGCTGAGCGCTCTGCCAAGCTCAAGGCGCTGACTGGGACGGCGATCGGCGAGATGCGGGCTCTTCTCGCGCTCGATCCCGCGCGCTCCATCACGGCTGCCGCTGGCATCGTCGCGACCGGCGTCCCAGAGCCCAGCCGCGCCCCGGCGAGCTCCAGGGCCCGGATTGCCGAGATCCGCGGTGGCATGACCGCCTATGCGGCGTCGCTCCAGGCCGAAGCGGAGCGGATTGCAGCGCTTGCGCCCGAGATCCCGGAGCAGACCACCCTGAGCCCGGCCGAACGGCTCATCGCCAACATGTGGCGCATGCCGGGGCTCACCATGGCGGCGCTGCTGCTGGATCTGGCGGCGTGGATTACCTTTGGCTTCCGCATGGCGATCTACACGGCACTCCGGGCCAAGATGGAGGAGGAGAAGGGCGAGGCGGGACCGCAATACATCCTCGTCGATGATCTCCGGCGGCTGAAGGGCATCCTTCAGGCGGCGGATGAGACCCGCCGCGAGATCGAGGATCTGAGGCCTGTCGCCAGGCGCGGGCGTCCGCCGCTCTCTGCGACGAAGAAGCGTGCGCGTGATCTCAGTGCTGATCAGGAGGGCGGGCAATGAGCCCCTTGCTGATCCGGCCTCAGGACTGGCCTGTCGCCGTCGCCGCGTTGCTCTGCGCCGTCATGATCGTCGGCACCATGGCGACGCATGTGGCCGCGCCTGCCTTGTTGGGGGAAGAGCCCCAGCCCGCTGAGCCGGAGGTGCCCCCGGCGAAGCCCGGCGTCGCCTATGCGCCTGCGCCGGGGCGAGACGATCGCACCCCCGTCGAGTTCATGGATCAGGTCTTCGCTCTTGATGATCCAGCCATTGCCGATAAGCTCACGGGTGTCGGGCCGGTCTTCTGGACGACGGGCAGGGGTAGCGGGGCGCTCATTGCCCCCGACGTTGTGCTGACAACGGCCCATCTCTTCGTGAAGGACGGAACATGGAAAGGCGGGAGCACGCTCCTGCCGATCCCGCCCGACCCGTCGCAGGGCTCGATCTATCTCGCTGCCTGCGGGCGGTCCTATCCGTTCTCGCTCATCGACGTCGGCGACGAGGCACCGCGCCGGCAGCTCGGGATCGACTACGCGATCGCGCGGCTGAAGGAGCCGGCCTGCGATGCAGCGGCAATTCTCAAGCCTGCGGTCCTTTCCGCCGATGAGATCGCGGCTCTAACGGGCGTCAGCTCGGCCATCGTGAAGATCGGCGCCTACAAGTCCGACGATCTCGATCGCTGGGCCAAGCATCCCTTGATGACGGGCAAGGAGGTGCGGACGGACGGTTTGCATCGCTTTCACGTCTTTGGGGTCGCCTGCACCTTGGTGGGCGTGAGGGACACGGGGCCGCATCACCGCGGCTCGACCAGCCTCTTCGAGAGCGAAGGTTGCGACGGGGTGCCAGGCGGCTCCGGCGGCCCGCTGCTCTTCAGCCGCGATGGCGGCAAGAGCTACGAGATCATCGGCGTCGCCAACAGCTACCGTCCCAACACCGAGTACAACAACTTCACCCGCATCGAGGGCGCGGTCGCAGCGCATCTTGCCCAGTTCCTGCCCGCGGGCGCGCTACGCATGCCCGAGACGGGCAGCGCCACGGACTATCCAGCAAGCACCCTGGCGCCTGGACCCTGGCTCGCAATGGAGAACAGGCAATGAAGCTCTTCGGTGGGATCTTCGGCTCGGCAGGCCATCAACAGGCCCAGTCGAGCCTCTTCACCCGGTCGGTGGACGGCTTTGCCACGATGGCAGCGCTCGCGGCGACCGTCTTCGTGGTGCCCGTGGCCTGGGTGATG
>JBCCLX010000553.1:0-2323 GCA_039026635.1 Pseudomonadota bacterium | reverse complement strand
GGGGCGCTCCCTGAGGGGGCGCCCCTTCCTCTTTGAGCCATAGAAACGAAGGGAGGGCGCCCGAAGGCACCCTCCCGCTGCATCAGGGTACGGCTCTTTTTGTGGCCTGCTCGTAGGTCTCGCCCGCGCTCCTGATGGGGCCCCGACGCGGGCGGAGGGACATCCCCCGCGCCGGGATCTCGGTATGGCTCAGCTGCAGCCGGAGGTGGCGCCGCAGGTGTTGCACTTTAGGCAGGTGCCGTTGCGGACCAGCGTGAAGTTGCCGCATTCGCCGCAGGCGTCGCCCTCGTAGCCCTTCATCCGCGCCTCGGCGATACGGTCGAGCACCGCGGTCGAGGCTTGACCGACAACCGCGGCCGTGGCGACGGCACCAGCACTCGAGCGCGCCGTCTCGACCGCAGCGACGGCGACGGCCGGGCCTGTCAGATTGTCCGAGGGCACGGCCTGGCCGCCGGGCAGGACCACGAGCTGCTGCGGCGCGCGCCCGCGAAGATAGCCCGTGGAGGCGACCTGGCGGACGACCGCGATGGCGGGGTGTGGGGCCTCGGTCGCCGCTTCCTCGGTCTGCGAGAGCTTGCGATCACCCTCGCCGATGTCATCGAACCGGGTGCCGTCCGGCGTCACATGCGCAAGGTCGGTCCGGTCCAAGTAGCTGACGGCAAGCTCGCGGAAGACATAGTCGAGGATCGAGGTCGCGTTCTTGATCGAGTCATTGCCCTGGACCATCCCCGCCGGCTCGAAGCGGGTGAAGGTGAAGGCATCGACGAACTCCTCGAGCGGCACGCCATACTGCAGCCCGATCGATACCGCGATAGCGAAGTTGTTCATCATCGCCCCGAAGGACGCGCCCTCCTTGTGCATGTCGATGAAGATCTCACCGAGCGTCCCATCCGCGCTCTCGCCCGTACGCAGATACACTTTATGTCCGCCGATCTTGGCCTTCTGGGTGTAGCCCCGGCGGCGATCCGGCATCTTCTCGCGCTGGCCGCGGGTATCGGCGGCCTCACGCACGATCACCTTCTCGACGATTGTCTCCACGATCTTCTCGGCGCGGGCCGGGACGGGCAGCTCCTCCAGATCGTCCTCATCCTCGATCAGCGCGGCCGAGAGCGGCTGGGAGAGCTTGGAGCCGTCGCGATAGAGCGCATTGGCCTTCACACCCAGCTGCCAGCTGAGGAGATAGGCCTCCTGGCAGTCCTCGATCGTCGCCTCGTTGGGCATGTTGATCGTCTTGGAGATCGCGCCCGAGATGAAGGGCTGAGCCGCCGCCATCATCCGGATGTGGCTTTCGGCCGAGAGATACCGGGTGCCCTTCTTGCCGCAGATATTGGCGCAGTCGAAGACCGGCAGGTGGGCGGGCTCGAGCCCGGGTGCGCCCTCCAGCGTCATAGTCCCGCAGACGAAGGTGTTGGCGGCATCGATCTCGGCGGCATTGAAGCCGATGAAGCGGAGGAGATCGAAGCTCGGATCGGTCAGCTTCTCGGCCGGCACGCCGAGGGTCCCGGTGCAGAAGTCGGCCCCCAGCGTCCACTGGTTGAAGACAAACTTGATGTCGAAGGCCGAGGCCAGCGCGTCCTCCACCTTCTGGATCTCGGACGGCCCAAAACCCTTCTCGATCAGCGCCGCATGATCGATGGCCGGCGCGCCCGAGAGGGTGCCGCGGCCGACGGCATAGGCGATGATCTGCTCGATGGCGTTGTCGCCGTAGCCGAGGCGGGAGAGCGCTTTGGGCACCGCACGGTTGATGATTTTGAAGTAGCCGCCGCCGGCCAGCTTCTTGAACTTCACCAGCGCAAAGTCCGGCTCGATCCCCGTCGTGTCGCAGTCCATCACCAGGCCGATGGTACCCGTGGGGGCGATCACGCTGGCCTGCGCATTGCGATAGCCATGGGCCTCACCTAGCGCGACCGCCCGATCCCAGGCGGCGCGCGCATGTTCGACCAGCTTCTTGTTCGGGCAGTTGCCGGCGTCGAGCGGCACGGGCGTGGTGCGCACGTCCTCATAGGCGGTCGCCGAATGGGCCGCGGCGCGGTGGTTGCGCATCACGCGCAGCATATGGTCCGCGTTCTTGGCATAGCCCGGGAAGGCGCCCAGCTCGCCCGCCATCTCGGCCGAGGTCGCGTAGGAGACCCCCGTCAGGATCGCGCTCAGCGCCCCACAAAGCGCCCGGCCCTCGTCGCTGTCATAGCCGTGCCCGTTGGTCATCAAGAGGCCGCCGATATTCGCGTAGCCAAGGCCGAGCGTGCGGAACTCGTAGGAGCGCTGAGCGATCTGCGGGCTCGGGAACTGCGCCATCAGCACGCTGATCTCGAGCGTCACGGTC
>JBCCLX010000552.1:0-2333 GCA_039026635.1 Pseudomonadota bacterium | reverse complement strand
TGATCGCCATCGTTATGGGCCTCGTGCATCTGATTGTTGTCGAACCACCAGAGCTGGCCCTCTTGCATCCGCACCTCCTCGTCGCCCGCGCGCATCCATGACCCGGCGGACGAGCGGAGCACGAAGTGGTAGAGGCCCCGACAGTGGTAGTAGGCCCCGCGATCGATATGCGGATAGACGCGCTTGCCGGCCTCGAGACAGACGATCTTGGCCCGACCAAGCTCGCAGCTCTCGTCTATGGCCGTTTGCTCGAGAAAGGCGCGGGCAAGCGGATAGCGCTCGGCACGGCTGGTCCAGCGGCTCTCGTGCACATCGCGCCGCTTGCGCCCGTTGATCATGGATTTGCGCAGGCCCCGTAGTGGGATGGCGAGCGCCTCGCGCTGTACGGCGATCTTGTCCTGGCGACCGGTCGCATCCGCCCAGGCCCCGTCATTGCCTTCGATCTCCGCGAGAAACGGGGCGGGATCGATCCGTTCCCGGAGCAGTTTGAAGTGGCGCATGGTGTTCTCCCTTACCCTGGCCCAGAGCCCGCGCGTGACAACCGAAGCCGCCAACGCGTCGAGCTGACAGAGGGAGAACGCGAGCCGACGCCTGTTATTCCAGGCGGCGCGAAAGTTTTTCAGCGGGCCTCGAGAGGCACCTTCGAGGCATCCGCCTCAGGCTCTTCCAAAGGAGGGCGAGACACCGCCGCCGAGAGCCCTCCGTGCCCCTCAGGGCGCCGAACGTTCAGATGACGCAGGAACCGCCCTTCGAGCAGCCTAAAGGCCCCGACCAGCAGGAAAGTGAGCGCCATGTAGAGGACGGCGGCCGTCAACAGTCCCTCATAAGCGAGGTAGTAGCGCGCGTTCAGCGTCCGCCCCGCGCCCAGGATATCCTGCAGCGTAATGACCGAGGCCACGACGCTGCCGTGGAGCATGAAGACGACCTCATTGCCGTATTGCGGCAGCGCGCGCCGGAAGCCGGAGGGCAGGAGCACAAGCAGCGTCACCAGGCGGCGCGAGAGGCCGAGCGCCTTGCCGCCCTCGATCTCGCCCCGCGGAACGGTAGCAAAGGCTCCGCGCAGGATCTCGGCCTGATAGGCCGCGGAATTGAGCGAGAAGGCGATCAGGGCGCACCACCAAGCCTCCCGCAGGATCAGCCACCAAGGCCCGCCACGCACCCAGTCGAACTGCGCGAGGCCATAGTAGATCAGGTAGGTCTGTACGAGCAGCGGCGTGCCGCGAAAGACATAGACGAAGCCCCGCCAGAGCGGCGCCTCGCGCGTACGCCTGTGCATCGAGAGCGCGGCCGGCAGCGCGATGAGGAAACCGAAAACTAGTGCGAGCGCTGTGAGCTGAAGCGTCATCCAGACGCCTTCGGCAAACATCTCCCAGCTGCCGAGGACGAGATCGACCCTCATGCCGCGGCCCCTCCGGCGGGTGCATTGCGCGCCGCCTCACCCCGGTTCAGCCGCTTCTCAACCCGTCCCAACACCTGTTCCGAGACGATGGTGATGGCGAGATAGACGAGCAGCACCGCGAGGTAGAACCAAAACTGCTGACGCGTCGATTTTCCGGCCTTATCGGCGAGGCCCACCAGATCCGAGAGCCCGATCACCGAGACGACGGCTGTGGATTTGACGAGCACCATCCAGACATTGGCATAGCCGGCAAGGGCGAGGCGCATGAGTTGGGGCAGCACGACGAGGCGCAGGGTCGTCAGCGGGTCGAGCCCGAGGGCCTTGGCCCCCTCCCCCTGCCCCTTCGGCACGGATTGATAGGCCCCGCGAAAGGTCTCGGTCAGATAGGCGCCATAGATAAAGCCGATCGCGAAGACGCCGGCGCCGAATTTCGAGACCTCGATATGATCGAACCCGATCGCCTGGGCGGTGACGTTCAGCAGGCGCTGCCCGCCGAAATAGATCAGCAGGATGAGCACCAGGTCGGGCACGCCGCGCACGAGCGTCGTGTAGCCGCGCGCCGTCCAATCCGCTGCCAGATTACCCGAGAGCTTTGCCGCAGCCCCGATGGCGCCCAGCGCTGTCGCCAAAGCGAGGCTCAGGAGCGCCAGCGCGATGGTGACCGCCGTGCCCTCCGCCAAGAGGGGGGCATATTCGATGAGCGCGTTCACCGCTTCGCGTCCCGAATGCGCCGGTCAGCAGAACTGGCGCCTGCGATCTGGGGCTGGTGGGCGACCCGCGCCCACCCCCGGGCCCGGGCGATCAGCTGCCGGCCCCGTAGATGTCGAAGTCGAAGTACTTCGACTGGATCTCCTGATAGGTGCCGCTCGCCCGGATGGCTTCGATGGCGGCGCTGAAGCTGTCACGCAGCTCTTCCTCACCCTGTCGCACGCCG
>JBCCLX010000551.1:0-2335 GCA_039026635.1 Pseudomonadota bacterium | reverse complement strand
TCAAGCCCATCGATCTCGCAGCCCTGGCCGATATGGAGATCGCCGACGATGCCGCTTGAGGGGCAGACGGCCGATGTCGTCGTCATCGGCGGCGGGCTCCATGGTTGCGCCGCCGCCCTCCATCTCGCTCGCATCGGGCAGAGCGTCCTGGTCCTGGAAAAAGACACGGTCGGGCGCCATGCCTCGGGCGTGAATGCCGGCGGGGTTCGGCGCCTCGGCCGAGACACCGCGGAGGTCCCACTCGCCGTCGCCGCCAACGCCTATTGGCAAGACATCCAGGCATTGGTGGATGACGACTGCGGCTATCGGGAGAGCCGGTATCTCAAGGTCGCTTTCGAGGAGGGGCCGCTCGAGGATGCCCGCCGCCGCGTCGCCATCCTGCGCCAACAGGGCGTTGAACATGAAGAGGTGATCGATCGGGAGCGCCTGCGCGCGCTTCTGCCCGGCGCCAGCCCCGACTGCATCGGCGCGCTGCATGTGGCCGGCGACGGCTCTGCCCAACCCTATCGCACGGTTCAGGCCTTCCGTCACCGCGCCGAGCGTCTCGGCGCCCGGATCCAGGAACAGGCGCGCGTTACGCGGGTTGAGCGCAGAGGGCCGGACTGGCGGGTCGAGACACCGATAGGACCGGTCACAGCGCCCGTTCTCGTCAACACCGCCGGCGCCTGGGGCGGTGCACTGGCCGCGCAGCTGGGTGACCGGGTGCCGCTGGAGGCGCATGCCCCGATGCTGGCGATCACGACCCCGCTGCCGGCTTTTGTGGATGCCGTCGTGGGCGTGCTTAGCGATGCCCTCTCGCTCAAGCAGTTTCCAAACGGCACGGTCATGCTTGGCGGCGGGGTGCGCGGGCGGGCGCGGCCCGAGGAGAACGCCACGGAGCTCGACCTTACCGGCGTCGGCCGCTTTCTGCGGACGGCACGCCGCGTTTTCCCCAGCCTGGCTGGCGCGCGCATCAACAGGCTCTGGGCCGGGATCGAAGGCTATACGCCCGACACCCTGCCGGTGATCGGGCGCGGCGGGGCGGAGGGCGTGATCCATGCCTTCGGCTTTTCCGCCCATGGCTTCCAGCTTGCGCCCGCGACCGGCGCCATCGTCGCGCGCCTGGCCATCGGGCAGGAGCCAGGGCTCGACATCAGCGCCTTTGCACCGGATCGTTTCGCCAAGCCTGCCCCGGCCTCGCTCAGCATGCATCGAGAAGACCCGCAGGAGGCCCCAAGGAGGATCCATGCCTGACGACAGTATGACCCAGCCCTTCTGGTGGAACGCTGCCCCACTGCAGGACGGGGCGGATGCCGAAGCGCGCCCCGAGCCTGAATGCGATGTGGCGATCGTCGGGGCCGGCTACACGGGCTTGGCCGCCGCCATCGTCCTCGCCCGCGCCGGCCGTTCGGTCACCGTCTTCGACCGTCAGCGCCCCGGCGAAGGCGCCTCCAGCCGCAACGGCGGCATCATGAGCGGATCGCTTCGCATCGGGCTTGGCCAGGCGATCGCGACGATGGGGCAGGACGACGGCGTCGCGCTCCACGCCGAGGGCAAGCGGGCGCGCGAAGATCTCTGGCGCTTCATCCGCGAAGAGGAGATCGACTGCGACGCCCAGGAGAGCGGGCGCTTCACCGGCGCGATGACGCCGGGTGCCTACGAGTCGCAAGCGCGTGAGGCGGATCTGTTGAACCGCCATCTCGATCTCGGCGCCGAGATGGTGCCGCGGGAACGCCAGCGCGAGGAGGTGGGCACCGATCTCTACCACGGCGGCATGGTGCGCCCGGACATCGGCCATCTGCATCCGGGCAAGCTGCACGCCGGGCTCCTCGCCCGCGCACGCTCGTCAGGAGCGACCGTGCTCGGCGAGATGCCGGTGCGCAGCATCCGGCGCGAGGGCACGGGCTTCGAGGTCAAGACCACACGTGGGACCCTTCGTGCGGGCCAAGTCTTGATGGCAACGAACGGCTACACCGATGGCGTGAGCCCCTGGCTCCGCCGGCGACTCGTGGCCGTCAAGAGCCGGATCATCGCGACCGAACCGCTCTCGCAGAACCTCATGCGCCATCTGATCCCGCGCGGGCGCGCTGTGGGTGAGACGCGCAAGCTCTACCGCTACTACCGCCCTTCGCCAGACGGCACGCGCATTCTGATCGGTGGGAGGGAACGGGTCCTGACGCGCGATCCCGCGGCCAATGCGGAACATCTGCGGCGGGGCCTTGTGGGGATCTTCCCCGAGCTTGCGGATGTGAAAGTCGAGCAATCCTGGCATGGCAATGTGGCCTTCAGCCGAGACTACATTCCGCGGCTCTTCGAGCATGATGGCATCCTGCATGCCTGCGGGTACTGCGGCTCC
>JBCCLX010000550.1:0-2341 GCA_039026635.1 Pseudomonadota bacterium | reverse complement strand
GAGGCCGAGGCCTCGGTGCCCGCGGCTGTGGCGCCACCGCCGAGCGTGGATGTCGTGGCGGCCCTTTCTCGCGAAATCACGCGCTGGGACGAGTTCACGGGCCGCTTCGAGGCGGTGGACGAAGTGGCCATCCGGGCCCGCGTCTCGGGCCATCTCGACGCGGTGCATTTCCGCGCCGGCGAAGTGGTGGAGAAGGGCGATCTGCTCTTCACCATCGATCCGCGGCCGTTCGAGGCGGCTGTGGCCGAGGCCGAGGCGCGCCTTGCCGAAGCGCGGGCCTCTCTGACGCTGGCCGAGAATGAGCTTGCCCGTCAGTCCCAGCTGCAGGCGCGGGGGCATGTGAGCCAAGCCGTCCTGGATGCGGCCGTAGAGGAAGCGACGGCGGCTGAGGCGCGCATCGCAGCGGCCGAGGCGGCGCTCGTCAGCGCCCGCCTCAATCTCGGCTTCACGCAGATCCATGCGCCCGTGACAGGTCGCATCTCGGACGATGCGATCAGTGCGGGCAACCTGATCGCGGCGGGCGCCGGGGCGGAGGTGCTGACCACCATCGTCTCGCTCGACCCGATCCATTTCGTCTTCGACGCGAGCGAGCAGCAGTACCTCGAATACATGCGCGCGACCGCCGAGAGCGGGCTGCGGGCGACGGCCGGGGAGACCCGCGTCGCCGTTCGACTGATCGACGAGCCGGACTTCGCCCATGAGGGCCGGATCGATTTCGTCGACAACCAAATCGATCGCGCGACGGGCACGATCCGCGGCCGTGCCGTGCTGCCCAACGACGACGGCGTGCTGACGCCGGGCATGTTTGGCCGCCTGCGTTTGGCGACCGCCGAGAACGCTGAGACGGTTCTGATCCCGGAGGAGGCCGTGGGCTCCGATCAGGGCACGAAGTTCGCCATGGTCGTGAGCGCAGCCGGCACCGTGGAGCGCCGCATCCTGGCGCTCGGCGATCGGCATGAGGGCCTGCGCATCGTGGAAGCGGGCATCGAGGCGGGAGACCAGGTCGTCGTCTCGGGCCTGCACATTGCCCGCCCCGGCGCCACGGTCACGGCCAATCTCCGTACGCCTGCCGCTGATGCGGCCGAGAGCGTGACGGTCGCGGCGCGCTGAGCGCAGCCCGCATTTCAGGTGAGGACAATCCAATGAAACTGCCGCAGTTTTTCATCGACCGGCCGATTTTCGCCATTGTGATCTCGGCTTTCATCACGATCGTTGGCGCGCTCAGCTACTTCACGCTGCCCGTCGCGCAATACCCCGAGGTGGCGCCGCCGAGCGTGCAGGTGACAGCCCAGTATCCCGGTGCCTCGGCTGAGACGATCGCCGAGACGGTGGCGACCCCACTCGAACAACAGATCAACGGCGTCGAGGGGATGCTTTACCTCTCGAGCCAGGCGACCGGGGACGGTAACCTGACCATCACCGTGACCTTCGAGCTCGGCACCGATCTCGATCAGGCCCAGGTGCTGGTGCAGAACCGCGTGAGCATCGCCGAGCCGCGCCTTCCGGAGGAGGTTCGCCGCCTTGGCGTCGTCACCCAGAAGGCCTCGCCGGATCTGCTGATCGTCGTCCACATGTTCTCGCCGGACGGCAGCCGGGACGATCTCTACATCACCAATGCAGCGCAGCGGGTGCGGGACGAGCTGACCCGGCTCAAGGGCGTCGGTCAGGTCAACATCTTCGGCGCGCGCGACTACTCGATGCGCATCTGGCTCGACCCGGAGCGGATCGCGGCGCTCGAGATGACGCCGGGCGAGATCCTGGCGGCGCTGCGGGCCCAGAACGCCCAGGTCGCCTCCGGCCTTCTCAACCAGCAGCCGACGCCCGAGGCCGCGGCCTTCGAGCTGTCCCTCCAGACGACCGGTCGGCTGACGGATGTGGCGGAATTCGAACGCGTGATCGTCAAGCGCGGTGAGGAAGGACGCATCGTTCGCCTCGGCGATTTCGCGCGGGTCGAACTGGGCGCCGCGCAATACACCACGCGCGCCTATCTGAATGAGAACTCCGCCGTCGCTTTGGTGATCAACCAGCGCCCTGGCACCAACGCGCTGGCCACTGCCGGCGAGGTGCAAGCCACAATGGAGCGGCTGGCCGCCGACTTCCCCGAAGGCCTCTCCTACGACGTCATCTACAACCCGACCGAGTTCATTCAGGCGTCCATCGACGCGGTGGTCGCCACCATGATCGAGGCGGTGATCCTGGTGGTCGCGGTGGTGCTGCTCTTCCTCGGCACCTGGCGCGCGGCGGTGACACCGATCCTCGCCATCCCCGTTTCGCTCGTCGGCACCTTCGCGGTCATGTCGGCGCTGGGCTATTCGATCAACAACCTCTCGCTCTTCGGTCT
>JBCCLX010000549.1:0-2342 GCA_039026635.1 Pseudomonadota bacterium | reverse complement strand
GCCGCGCGTATCGGGGGTGACAGCGGCGAGCGCGAGGGCCATGTCCGCCTCATACTCGGCAATGAGCCTCCGCTCCATCTCATCGAGCACCGGCGCTGTGGGCAGGAGGGAGCCCACGAGGAGCGGATGGTCGGTAGGCAGGATCCCTTTGCCGTTGATCGTCGTCACGACCGGCGCCCCCAAGCGCTCCACCAGCGCGCGCTGCCGCGGCACTGGCCTTCGCGCCGGCGGCGGCGACGGCGACGGCGACGGCGACGGATTTGATCGGCAAGCTCAGGGCTGAGGGGTTCACCGTCTACGATCCGGACATGTCCGCGATCACGATGATGGGGGGCGGGCTTCACTGCATGCATCAGTCCCTGCGCCGCGATGCAGCGGAAGGATGATGCGAGACGGTGCTCTCCGGGTCCTTAGGGCGCGATGGCTCTCTGCATCGCCACCGAGCGCCGGCTAACCTCGGATCAGCAGCACCAGCGCGGCGCGGCACCGTGGATGGCCGTCGACTTGGCGACCGCAGGACGACAGCCTCGGCGATGCTGTGCGCGGCCGTGCCGAAAGCTCATGCGGAAGGTGGCGGCTGGTCTCGTCAGTGGATCCTGGGGGCAAGACGGGCTCTCTGCGCTGTTTGGTGAGAACAAGAACCCGTCATCCAGTGTCAAATCGGATCGCGGATCAGCGGCATGGTGGAGCAGTGAATACCGCCGCCATTGAGCTGCATCTTGTCGTAGGGCACGACGGTCCAAGTGACGCCCGCCGCGGCGAGCTTGTCGAGCGTGCGGTTCGAGCCCCCCTCCGGCATGACGAGCCGCCCCGGCGCCACGGCCAGGGAGTTGACGATCCAATTGGTATCGCCCGGGCCGATCTCGATCATGCGGATGCCCTTCTCCTTCAGCGTCGCAAGGAAGGAATAAGGCAGACGGTCGGGGTCGATCAGCGCGAGGTCCCGGTCGACCATCAGGAAGGCGCCATCGATGTGCAGATCGTAGCCCACCAGATCGATCACCAGCAGCTCGACGCCCTGATTGGCGAGCACCTCCCCCACTTGGCGCGCGCCCTCACGGTTCACGCGGATGCCACAGCCGATGACGGCGGTCTTGGGATCGATCCAGGCGAAGCTGCCGCCCTCGAAGAGCGCCGCGCCATCGAGCGTGCGCAGGATCGGCACGCCGATCTCGCCGAGGGTGCGTGTGATGGCCCGTTCCTCGCCGCGGCGCACGCGCGCGCCCATGCGGCTGACGATAGCCCCGCCCTTGACCATCACCAGCGGATCGCGGGTGTAGCAGGACTTCAGCCGTGGGGCTTCGACGCCGCTCACCTCGAAGACCTCGATGTCCTCGGCCTTCAGCGCCGCGACCAGCGCGTCATGCTGCGCCTGCATTTCGGCGATCTCGGGAATGCTGTCGGACTGGAAGTACCAGCCGGTCTCCGGATCGCCGAAGGAGCCGATCTCGGCGAGGCGCTTCGCGGGGTCGATCACCGCCATCTCCGGGCCCGGTCGATGCACCAGCACGGCGCGGATGCGGCCGATGTCGTTGTCCACGCCCCAGGCGCGGCCCCAGGTCGCGGTCATCTCGGCGGGGTCTTCGAACGGTGGGCTCTCTCCGGCGGCAAAGCGACGGATCGTCTCGTTATAGACCCAATGCGGCGACCGGTCCTCGGACATGCTGTTGGCTCCCTTCACGCTCTCACCGCCACCCTGTCACAGCGTAAGCCCTGCCAAAAGACCGCTGACGGCGTGGCTCGCTGGCTCAGAACATCATGCAGTCCGCGCCCTCAGGAAGCGGCGCCGAGCCTGGCGGCAGCGTCGGTGTGTAGGAGAAGGTCACGACCTGGGCGCCGCTATCGAAGGCGATGAAGAGTTGGTTGGAGCCTGGCCGGATCGCGATCCCTTCCGGGTCGGTGCCATAGGCGATCAAACTCTCTTGTGCGAGAAGCTGCCCATCCGCCGTGAACTCGTAGAGACTGTTCGATCCTTCCCAATCGTCGACGATCAGGAGGTGACCCGTCCGCTCGTCGATCGCGATCCCCTGCGCCTCGCTGAGCGGTGGAGACAGCTCCAGCGTATTCAGCCGTCTCTTGAGGTCACCTGCAGGGCTGAACCATGACAGGCGCTCAGGATCGTCCTCCACAGTGAGGATGTGCCCGTTCTCCGCAACCGCAATGCCTTCGGTGTCGGCAAATCCTCCCGAAAGCTGAAAGGGCGGCCCCAGCGTCTCACCGTCCTTCGTCAGGCGTTGCAGCTTGCCGAAACCATCCCCGACGATCAGGTGATCGCCTTCGAGCGCGATCGCCTTGATCCGGACCATATCGCTTCGTATCCGCCGCAACTCCTCGCCCTGAAG
>JBCCLX010000548.1:0-2345 GCA_039026635.1 Pseudomonadota bacterium | reverse complement strand
TGGCGACATCACCGAGCTCGGCAAGGTGGAGAGCATGCCGAAGCTCGAAGGTCGTCAGATGACCATGGTGATCGCACCGCAAAAGCAGGCCTAACATGGCGGGAGAGGCCGGTGACGGGACCGGCGCGGGCGACGAGCGCGGCCGCGATCTAGGCCGCACCGGCTTCTCCTACGCCACGCCCGGCAATGCGGATGGGGCGACCGATGGCCGCCTCTACCCCCCGACATACGAGCGCAACGCCGTGCCGATCGGCGAGGCCCTGGCCCGTGTCTTAGGCGGCGCGCAGGGTATGGTGATCGAGATCGGCGCCGGTACGGGGCGGCATGCGACCCATTATGCCGAGGTGCTGCCCGGCCTCGTCTGGCAACCGACCGACCCCCAGCCCGAGCACCGCGCCAGTATCGCCGCCTGGGTGGCCCATGCGGCCCGGGCCAATCTGCGCCCGCCCCTGGCCATCGATGTGCTGACGGATTGGACGGGGGATCCTGCGCTCACGCGCGCGATCGCAACCGACGGTCCAGTCGGCGCGATCTTTGCCCAGAACGTCGTGCATATCGCGCCCTGGAGCGTGACCGAGGCGCTCTTTGCCGGCGCGGCCCGCCTTCTCGCGCCGACCGGCGCGCTCATTCTCTATGGCCCGTTCCGGCAGGGCGCGACGATGACGCCTGGCAACGCGGCCTTCGATCTCGACCTACGGCGCCGCGACCCGTCCTGGGGCCTGCGCGACCGCCTGGATCTTGACGCGCTGGCCGGCACGCTCGGTTTCGCCCCGGCCGAGGTGCTGGCAATGCCCGCCAACAACCATGTGCTGGTCTGGCGCCGGGCCTAAGCCACGGCGCCTGGAGCCAGCCTCAGATCACTCGACGGTGATCGTGATCCGCTCCGACATCAGCGGCGGGTCGTGCGGGATATGGTTGTGATCGGCCATCACCAGTTGGATCACATGGGTGCCCGTCGGCAGCTCCATGGTCACCTCGGTCTGTCCGCCCCCGAAGTGCACGTGCTGATCGTCGGCCGGGATTGAAAGCTGAAGTTCCTCGCCTTCGATAGCCTCGTTGATGATGAGGTGGTGGTGGCCAGTGTTCTCTCGCTCCACACCCGCCGGCGCGATGCCGATGCCTTTGGCGCCAAAGTGGAGCGTCACCGGATTGGACAGGGTAGCCCCGTCCTCGAGGCCGATGAAGTAGACTTTCGCGCCCTCGGGCGAGGGCGTCCCCTCGGCAAGGGCCGGGCCAGTCGACGCGAGCAACGCAGCCGCAAGGGTCGCGGCGATGGGGGTGATGCGCATGATAGTTCCTCCTCTGCACCCGGGTTGACCCCGGTCACTGTAAGGTAGCACGGACCGGCGTTTCGGCATTAACTCCAGTGCAACCCCTTGCCTCACACCGACGTGTCTCTCGCGGCACGGTCTCGCGCGGCCTTCCCTTGCAGCGGCCTGCGGAGCGGGCGTAGCCTAGCGGCCATGAGCACAACCGAACCCGGCCGGAGCTGGCACGACATGGGGGGCGCTGCGGCCGGCGCCATCGACCCTGCCGAGCATGACTTTGCGCTTTGGGAGAAGCGCGTGGATGCGCTGATGGTGCTGCTGAGCGTCAAGGGGCATTTCACCGTCGATGGGCTGCGCCGCAGCCTCGAGGGGATGGGGCCGGACGCTTTCGAGACCATGACCTATTACGAGCGCTGGATCGCAGCGGTGACCGAGAACCTGATCGAGACCGGCGCGATCACGATCGGAGAGCTGAATGCGCGGATGGAGGATGTCGCCGCCCGCGGCGCGACCTATGGCGAGGCGCAAGGCACAACAGGCGATAGCGACGCGGTGGAGGGAGCGCCAGCGTCGTGACGGCGGTCGCGGGCATTCTGAGCCGCGGAGCGCGCTGGGCACCGGAGCGAGAGCCGGGCGCAGCGGCGCAGCGGCGCGCAACGGCGCCACGGCATGGCGGAGGCAGAGGCACCCGAGCGGCCCTGCGCCGCGTCATGCCGGAGCGTCTCGCCATGCCCGCCCGCCCTTTGACCCCTTCTCCCAGCCTGCCCACCGCCAACGCGCCTCTGCTCGACGGGCAGAGCGCCGCTCATCCCTGCACCCATGCCATCGGCCCTGAAGCCGGTGCGGGGCTCCTGCGCAGCATTGCCGGTGGCCAGCGCCGCGGGCGCCAGGCCGCGATCCTCGCCGCGATCGGGCCGGTGCTGGGCGAGACGCTGGCCGCCCATGCCATCACACCCGAGCTCGAAACCGCGCATCTGCTGGCCCAGCTCGCCCATGAGAGCGACCGTTTCGCGACGACCGAGGAGTATGCCAGCGGCCGCGCCTACGAAGGGCGACGCGATCTCGGGAACACAGAGC